>CAZBBU010000475.1:294-1522 GCA_964489965.1 uncultured bacterium | reverse complement strand
GCCCAAGAACATCCTGATGATCGGGCCGACCGGCGTCGGCAAGACCGAGATCGCGAGACGACTGGCACGCATGGCCCGCGCGCCATTCATCAAGGTGGAAGCCACCAAATTCACCGAGGTCGGCTACGTTGGCCGTGACGTGGACAGCATCGTACGTGACCTGGTGCAGGCCAGCTACCAGATGGTGGAGGAAGAGAAGAAGCTCGCGGTCGTGGACGACGCCGCCCGCGCAGCCAAGGAACGGTTGCTGGACGCACTGCTGCCCGGTGGATCACAGGAGGGCAGGGATCGCATGCGGGCGTTGCTGGACTCGGGACAGCTGGAAGAACGGCAGATCGAGCTTGAGGTGACCGACGACCGGCCAGGCGTCGGCATGATGCCGGGCATGGAAGAGATGGGCGTGAACCTGCAGGACATGTTCGCGGGCATGATGCCCAAGCGCCGCCGGCGCCGCAAGCTCACCGTCTCCGAAGCGCGCGGTGTGCTCGCGAACGAAGAGGCCGACAAGCTCATCGACCACGACGCCATCGGCCGCGAGGCCGTGCATCGGGCGGAGAACTCCGGCATCGTGTTCCTGGACGAGATCGACAAGATAGCCTCGGACGACAGTGGCTCGGCCGACGTGAGTGGAGAGGGCGTGCAGCGGGACCTGCTGCCCATCGTGGAGGGCACACAGGTGAACACCCGCTACGGGCAGGTGCGCACCGACCACGTCCTGTTCATCGCGGCCGGCGCCTTCAGTGTGGTCAAGCCTTCGGACCTCATCCCTGAACTCCAGGGGCGCTTCCCCATCAGGGTCGAGCTCGAAGAGCTCACCGCCGGTGATTTCGAACGCATCCTGACCCAACCGCAGCACTCACTGACCCGGCAGTACACGGAGCTGCTGGCGGTGGATGGCACGCACCTGGAGTTTGCCGATTCCGGCATCACGCGCATCGCCAGTTTCGCCGAGACGGTGAACCGTGAAGTGGAGGACATCGGGGCCAGAAGGCTGCATACCATCCTGGAGACGGTACTCGAGGACGTCAGTTTCGGACATGACCTGGGCAGGATCAATGTTGATGCCGAGTTCGTGGAGAAGAAACTCACCCACATCGTCGAGGACGAGGACCTGTCGCGTTACATCCTCTGATCAGCCAGCCGCTGCCGGCCTGGAGAACATGCTGACGCCCACGGGCGCCAGGGCGTAGCCACCGGCCGGCAGCGGCTTCACGTCATCATCGTCACC
>CAZBBU010000475.1:0-284 GCA_964489965.1 uncultured bacterium | reverse complement strand
GCTGCTCCACTGCAGCTCGAACCCTTCCGGCAGATGCAGCACCTGCTCCCGGGCGCCGTGCACCACGATGAGCAGATCACGACCTGCGCCGCCTGCCGCCCCCGGATCTCCCGCCAGCTGGCAGCACAGCACCTGGTGACTCGCGTCCTGCCAGGCTGCACCGTGCAGCTCATTGCCGTGGGCATCAGTCCAGACCACGTCACGGACCCCGTTCCCGTCCGGTTGACCCGTGAGCCAGCTGTTGCGTCGCAGTTGGGGATGATCGCGCCTGAACCCTGACAGCC
>CAZBBU010000474.1:0-1523 GCA_964489965.1 uncultured bacterium | reverse complement strand
GATTCGAAGGACATCGCGTTCCAGATAGCGAGTGCCCAGGCTTTCGCCGAGGCCATCGCGGCAGCTGACCCGGTACTGCTGGAGCCCGTGGCGCTCGTCCGGGTGCGGGTTCCCGACAGGTTCACCGGTGACGTCATCAGTGACCTGAACGGGCGGCGCGCCCGGATTCTGGGCATGGAGAGTGAGGGCAGCGTCGCCATCGTCAACGCGTACGTGCCGCAGGCGGAGCTGCACACTTACTCCGCGGACCTGCGCAGCATGACCGGTGGGCGGGGCGCGTTCTCGCTGAAGCCTGACCATTACGCGGAGGTGCCCAGGCAAGTGCAGGACCGTCTGCAGGCCGCCGCCGGCTGAGCCACACCGGAAAATAAGGGCAGGCACGGGCCCGGGCTGCAGCCGATGTGCTAAGAATAGAATTTGTATGACGCGAATTGTGGTTGGCAACCGCGACGGGGCCTTGGCACTGTCACAGGCCCGTACGATAGTCGCGGAGCTCACGAGTGAGTGGCCCGACATAAACCTGGTTCAGAAGACGATTCAGAGCGGCGCCGCCGGTGACACCGCAGCCCTGTTGGGTGCGCTGGAGCGCAACCAGCTGAGCATCGCGGTGGTTAACCTCGAGCGGCTGCCCGGCACGCTGCCAGAGGGCATCTCACTGGTATCGGTGACCCGGCGCCTGGAAGCCCGCAGCACGCTGCTGGCCAAGGGAAACAAGGAGTTCGCCGCCCTGGGTGACGGCGCGCGCGTCGGCGTGCCCGGACCGCGCGGCGCGCAGTTCCTGACCGCGGTCGCACCGTCCCTGCAACCCGTGACGCTTGGCGCCACCGGCCTCGATGACAGCCTCAAGAGCCTGGCCGAAGGCGATGTCGCCGGTCTGGTACTGCCCGCCTCCATGCTCATCGGCCTGGAACGCCGCAGCCTCATCGAATCCCTGCTTGACGCGGAACTGTTCCCGCCAGCCGCGGGCCAGGGCAGCCTCGGCCTGCTGACCCGCGAGGACGACGATGCGGCACAGGAACTCGCCTACACGCTGCACCACCGCCCCAGTTTCGACCGGATCGCAGCGGAACGCAGCTTCGCCAGCGCACTAGAGGAAACCGCTCTGGACCAGCTAATGCAGCAGGACGGAGTGCCCGCGATCGGCGCGCTGGCCACCGTGACCGGTGACGGTGAACTCACCCTGTTCGGCGCCGTGGTCGCGGCCAACGGCAGCATGCTGCAGGCAACCACCAGCGGAGAGGCATCAGAAGCAACCGACCTCGGTCGTGAACTCGCTGAGGACTTCAAGGCTCAACTGGCAAAACTCAACTGAGCGAACGCAGTTCCTCGACCTTGTCTGTCCGTTCCCACGGGAACTCGGGGCGCCCGAAGTGACCGTAGGCGCTCGTGGCGGCGTAAATGGGCCGTTGCAGGTCGAGCTGCTGGATCATTGCCGAGGGGCGGGCGTCGAATACCTGATCCAACATGGCTGAAAGCCTGTGGTCCGGGACAGTGCCTGTTCCGAAGGTGTCAACATAGAGTCC
>CAZBBU010000473.1:0-1524 GCA_964489965.1 uncultured bacterium | reverse complement strand
GCCCTGCTGCGTGAAGTGTCCCAGTCACGCCTGGACCTGGCGGCGGAAGATCCCGCATTCCTGAACAGCTATGACTCGATAGTGGCGGACTTCGATGCCTACATGAACGGTGTCGGCAGCCTGAGCCGAAAGCTGCCCGAAGATGACGTCTACGCCTACTTCTGCGCCGAGTACGGCTGGCACGAATCGATCCCGGTCTATTCGGGTGGACTGGGCATCCTGGCTGGCGACCACACCAAGGCGGCCTCGGACCTGGGTGTGCCGCTGGTGGGCGTGGGTCTCTGGTATCCGGAAGGTTACTTCCACCAGCGCGTGGCGGAGGACGGCAGCCAGGAGGCGGTTTACCGGCCCAACTCACCGCGAGACCTGCCGCTTGAGCCTGTTCGCGACGCGGACGGCAACGACGTCACCGTCAGCGTGAACATCGCCGGCGTCGACGTTGCAGTACGCACCTGGCTGGTCCGCGTCGGCCGCGTGCGCGTGTACCTGCTGGACACCGACTTCGAGGCCAACGGGCCGGAAGAGCGGGTTCTGCTGCGGCGCCTGTACGGCGGTGACCAGCGCACGCGCATCGCCCAGGAAGCGATTCTGGGCATAGGTGGCGTCCGCATGCTCAAGAAGCTGGGAATCAGGCCCACCACCTGGCACATGAACGAGGGCCACAGCGCCTTCATGGTCCTGGAGCGTGCCCGGGAGCTGGTGGCCCAGGGCCTGAGCTTCGCCGAGGCACGGGAGGCCGTGACCGCCGGAACCCTGTTCACCGTGCACACGCCTGTGGCCGCGGGCAATGACGCCTTCGAGTTCGAGCTGGTGCATGAATGCCTTGGTGACCTGCCCGCGCAGCTGGGTCTGAGCGCCCAGGAGTTCAACGGGCTTGCCAGCGCGGATCAGGGTTGGGGACCGGTTTTCAGCATGCCGGCGCTGGCGCTCCGCTTCAGCAGTGGCCGCAACGGCGTCGCCGCCCTGCACGGCCAGACCAGTCGCCGTATCTGGTCGCACCTGTGGCCCGGCGTGCCACGTTCAGAGGTGCCCATCAGCCACGTGACCAACGGAGTTCACCGCGGCACCTGGATGGCGCGGGATGTGCAGCTGCTGCTTGACAGGCACCTGAAGCCGGGCTGGCGTTCCGCGGCCGACAGGCAGGAGGACTGGGACGCGCTGGACGGTGTGGACGACCTGGAACTGTGGGACATGCGCCAGTCGATGAAGCGGCAGAGCCTGCGCTTCCTGCGCAAGCGCCTGGCCAGACAGTTGCTGCGGCAGCGGGCCAGCAGCAGTCAGGTGCAGCACGCCTCAGAGCTGTTCAATCCGGACGCGCTCACGATCGGCTTCGCCCGGCGCTTCGCCACCTATAAGCGCGCCACCCTGATCTTCTCCGACCTGGACAGGCTCGAGCGGCTGCTGAACGATCCCGAACGCCCGGTACAGCTGGTGTTCGCCGGCAAGGCACACCCGGCTGACGTTCCCGGTCAGGAACTCATCCGGCGCATAGACGAGCTGTCACGGGACGACCGCTTCAGGAGC
>CAZBBU010000472.1:0-1530 GCA_964489965.1 uncultured bacterium | reverse complement strand
CGGGGATGATCTCGGGCGTCTGAGCAGGGTGTTCCGGGGAAGCAAGGCAGACAGACAAGGCGGCAGTATGAAGAAATTTGCGCGCAGACGCGTGTTGCAGGCAGGTGTCAGTGGTCTCGTGTTGACGAGCGGCCTCGTGGCCTGTTCCCGCGATTCGGGCGAGACGGCCCAGAGCCGCAGCGAGCCGGTGGTACTGCCGCCGACCCGCCTGCCGGTCCGTGAGCTGAACCCGCGAGTACGCGTGATCAGTGGCGCGCCGGGCAACGTGCTGGTGCTGGCAGCGGAGCAGGGCGTGGCGCTGGTGGATGCCGGCTCGGCGGCGCTGGCACCTTCCGTGCAGCTGACGCTCGACGGCGCTGCCGTGCATACCCTGTTCAACACCCACTACCACCCCGACCAGAGCGGCGGCAATCCGCTGTTCGGCGCGGCCGGGGCGCGCATCCACGCGCACAAGATCACCTGGCAGTGGCTGTCGGCCGACTACTACGTCCCTGCAGATGATGTCTGGGTACCGGCGCTGCCCGAGGTGGGCCGGCCGACGGAGACCTTCCGCGAGCAGGCGGAACTGCTGCTGGGCGAGGAACGCATCGAGATGGGTTACCTGCTGGAAGCCCACACACGGGGTGACATGTACGTCTACCTGCGTGATTCGAACATCCTGGCTGTGGGTGACGTGGCTTCGCCGGAACGCGATCCCGCGCTCGACTGGTATGCAGGTGGCTGGCTGGGCGGTCGCGTCGATGCGATGGACGACCTGCTGGAAGTGGCCAACGCCGATACACTGATCGTGCCCGCCTACGGCCCGGTGATCAAGGGCCGCAGTGCCCAGGACCTGATCGACGCCGGCGTGATGGACGATATCAATCGCAAGTTCCAGGATCCCTACCGCTTCTGTTACGACGTGGCCAAGGGGCTCTTGGCGCATTACACGAACTTCGGCGGCAACGTGGTGTAAGGAGCCGTTGGGGCCTGACAAAGGGGCCTGACGAAAAACAAAGAGGATACCGGTATGTTGATGCGCAAGTGGCTGGCTATCGCGACACTGTCCCTGGGCACTGCCGCGCTGCCCGTGGCTGCCCTGGCCCAGTCTTCCCTGGTTGACCGGCTGCGCGCGGGCGACCGCGAAGCCGTACTCGCCGCGCTGCCCGGAGCCAACGTCGACGCGCGCGAGGCCGACGGCTCCACGCTGCTGCTCTGGGCCACCTACCAGGCTGATCGCGACATGGTGCGTGCGCTGCTCGCAGCCGGCGCCGATCCTTCGGTCACCAACAACTACGGTTCAACCCCGCTGGCGGAGGCCGTCAAGCTGGCCGACGTCGAACTCGTGCGCATGCTGCTCGATGCCGGTGCCAATGCGGATGCGCCGAACCTCGACAACCAGACGGCCCTGATGTTCGCCGCCCACCTCGGCAAGCTCGACATCGCCACGCTGCTCATCGAGCGCGGCGCCATCGTCAACACGGTGGATACCTTCCGTGGCCCGAACGCCCTGATGTGGGCGGACGCCGAACACCATCCCGAAGTCGTTGA
>CAZBBU010000471.1:0-1534 GCA_964489965.1 uncultured bacterium | reverse complement strand
GCCTTAGGAAAGAGAGTGGGGCCGGAACTTCACGGCCCCACTCTCATGCATTCCGTTTCAGCGCGCCATTCGCAGCGCTACGGCCCGGCCGGTGGGTGTGTCTGCCACGCCCCCCTCGCCGGTTTCACGCAACTCCGGGGGCAACATCCGGCCCACTGCCGCCATCGCCCCGACCACCTCATCCGGTGGGATGAAGGATTCCACGCCGGCCAGAGCCAATTGCGCCGCCGCCACCGCATGCACACTGTAGAAGGCATTGCGGCTCACGCACGGTACTTCCACGTAGCCCCCCACGGGGTCGCAGACCAGGCCAATGGTGTTCATAAGTGCCTGAGCAGCCGCATGCACCGCCTGACGGGCGTTGCCACCGAGCAACTCAGTGACCGCAGCCGCGGCCATGGCCGCAGAAGAACCGATCTCCGCCTGACAGCCACCGGTGGAACCGGCAATGAACATCGATTTGCTGATGATCTGCCCGATTCCCGCACTCAAGATCAGCGGTGCCACCAGCTTCTCGTCAGGCAACAGCAGCTCATCCGCCACGCCGATCAACGCGCCGGGAAGGGTACCGGCACTGCCAGCTGTCGGCGCAGCCACGATGCGGCCCATCCGCGCGTTCTCCTCGTTGACCGCCATCGCATACGCCTGCACACGCTTCAGGAGCGGAGCCTGCAGCGGATCATCCGATGTCCACATGGTCCTGGCGTTCCAGCCGACCATTCCGGTACGGCTGGGAGCGACCGATTCCAGGCCACGCCTTATCGAATCCCGCATCTCCAGCAGACGCCCGTGCATCTGTTCGAACAGCACCGCCCGTGCCTCGGGATCCTGCCCGACCTCCTCAGCGATGACCGCCTCAGAAGCCAGGCCATCATGCTCCAGCAGCTGCTGAAGGTTCACGCTCGTTCCTCCGCGTTCCGCTCCAGGATGGAGCTCACCGGAGGCGTATCGTTCATGACGACCGGCAGCATGCGCACCCAATGCGCGTAAGTCACGTGATTCAGGTAATCCAGCGCGTACTGAGCAAGCCTCCTGTCGATCTCCACAGCCATCAGTGCCTGCCCACCGCGCCGCTGCCGTTTGGAGAAAATCGTGGCGATGTTGCCACCGTCTTCGGCGATGACCCTGGCCACCTGCGCGATGACACCAGGCCGGTCCTCATGAAGCACGAGCAGCGTGTGGTATGAACCCGAGAAACTAGTCTCCAGATCGTCGATGCCGAATACCTTGACCAGTCCGGCACCCAGGCTGGAGCCGGTCATGCTGATCTGCTCATCAGCAGCCCGCAGCTCGATTCGCACACTGTTGGGATGCACATCACCAAGATCGGCAGTGATGAATTCAAACTCCAGGCCCGCCCGCTCAGCTTCTGCAAACGCATCACGAATGCGTTCGTCGTCCGGCTGCATGCCAAGGATTCCACCGACCAATGCAAGGTCGGTACCGTGACCCTGCGCGGTCTTGGCGAACGAACCGTGCAGCACGAAACGCACAGTCTGCGGCTCGCTCAAGGTCAGGTTGCGGGCCAGCAATG
>CAZBBU010000470.1:0-1539 GCA_964489965.1 uncultured bacterium | reverse complement strand
TCTGCTCGTCGCTGATGGGAATCTCGAAGCGGTCACGGAAGTAGCGCTGCTCGTCAAGCGTCAGCTGCTTCTGCTGGTGGGTGATGTTCTTGCCTTCTCCGGCTTCGCCCAGGCCGTAGCCCTTGACGGTGCGGAGCAGCACCACGGTGGGGCTGCCCTCATGCTTCACGGCCCGCTCGAAGGCGGCGTAGATCTTCACCGGGTCGTGACCGCCGCGGTTGAGCCGGTCCAGGTCCTCGATGGTCCAGCCCTCGATCAGCTTCTTGAGTTCCGGAGTGTTGAAGAAATGGTCGTACAGCTCCTGGCCGCCGAACGCCGCATAGCGCTGTGATTCTCCGTCCACCAGCCGGTTGAAGCGGTCCACCAGCACACCCTCGGTGTCCTTGGCGAGCAGCTCGTCCCAGCGGCTGCCCCACGCGACCTTGATCACGTTCCAGCCGGCGCCGCGGAACATGCCCTCGAGCTCCTGCATGATGAGGCCGTTGCCGTGCACCGGTCCGTCGAGCCGCTGCAGGTTGCAGTTCAGCAGCCAGATGAGGTTGTCCAGCTTCTCGCGGGCAGCGATGCGGATCGCACCCAGCGTCTCGGGTTCGTCAGTCTCACCGTCGCCGATTACCGCCCAGACCTTGCCCTTGCCGTGCGGCTTGAGCCCGCGGTCTTCCATGTAGCGCACGAAGCGCGCGTGGTAGATGGACATGATGGGACCCAGGCCCATCGAGACGGTGGGGAAGCTCCAGAAGTCCGGCATCAGCCAGGGATGCGGGTAGCTTGAGAGTGATGGCCCGCCGTTCAGTTCACGCCGGAAGCCGCGGAGCGTCTCAACGTCAAAGCGGTGCTCCAGGTAGGCGCGGGCGTAGATGCCCGGGCTGGCGTGACCCTGGAAGTAAATCTGATCGGCGTCCAGCCCGGCGTCGGGCCCACGGAAGAAGTGGTTGAAGCCCACTTCCAGGAAGGTGGCGCTGGAAGCGTAACTGGCGATATGGCCGCCGATGCCTTTGGACAGCTCGTTGGCCCGGGTGACCATCGACATGCCGTTCCAGCGGAGCAGGTGCCTAATGCGCCGTTCGATCTCAAGATCGCCGGGATACTCGGGTTGTTCTTCCGGCGGGATGGTGTTGATGTAGGGGGTGGTCGCCTCGAAGGGTACCTTGACGCCGCTTTCCGACGCGTGGTCACGCAACTGACGCAGAATCTCCAGCGCGCGTTCACTGCCACCGGATTCCAGGACGTAGTCCAGTGACTCGAGCCACTCGCGTGATTCGATGGACTCCAGCTGCCTCAGCTGCTCCGCAGCCAGCGCGGCCCGTTCGGGCTGTCCCGCCTTGCCTGAATTATCAGCCATTGTGAATTGGTGTTTCCTCTCTCGGCAGGAACCCGCCGGGTCCCGGCCGTAGCCATATAAGGGCCAGTGTCCGGCCCGCTGTCACCAGTCTACCTCACGCCGGCTCAGAGCCAGGAGTCGGCGGTTGCCTCAGTTTTCAGGCGGGGCGTCCGTGCTGGGCGCCTCTTCCGCCTTCACCGGCGCCTCCCTGGGGGTGA
>CAZBBU010000469.1:0-1553 GCA_964489965.1 uncultured bacterium | reverse complement strand
CCGCAACAACCGTACGCAGCTGCTGGTACCCGACCTGAATTACGCGGCCAGTGATGACGACCTGATCCTCTACAACCGTGACATCGCCAGTTACCTGGGTGTGCCCATCATCCGTTCCGGCATAGTCGAGGGCGCACTGCTCATATTCAGCCGCTTGCCCCGCTCGTTCGAGGCTGGCGAGCTGGAACTGCTCACCATGCTGGCGGACATGGCCAGCCTGGCCATCAACCAGCACCGCCTGCAGCTTGACAACGAGGAGGCAAGTCGCATTCTGCTGCGCTTGTCCCTGACCGATCCGGCCACAGGTGTCGCCACCAGGCACCAGTTCGAACAGCTGCTGGCCCGCGAATGGCATCGGGCGCTGGCTGAGGGCCTGCCACTGTCGATCATGCAGGTCCAGGTGCAGCTCAAGAACACCGGTTTCGATGCAGGTGGCCGCACCAAGGGCGAAGTTGCGCTGGCCCGCGCCGCCCGCATCCTGCAGGCTTCGCTTTACCGCTCGGGTGACGTGATCGCCCGGCTGGGCGAACTCAGGCTGGCCGTGCTGCTGCCGGAAACTGACGAGACCGGCGCCATGGCCATCGCCCGGCGTTTGCGGCGTGACGTGACGCAGCTGATGGGACCGGCAAGCGCCAACCCCGAACCCGTCTCGCTGGTCATCGGCATCAGCTCATACGACGCACTGAAGATGCGGCACGGCCCGCGCTTCCAGCCGGGTGACCTGGCGCAGCAGGCCGAAGCAGCCCTCGAGCTCGCCAGCACCCAGGTCAGCGGCAGTCAGCTGCAGGCCCTCAGCCTCATCTAGACTTAAACCTGTGACCAGCAACGTCTCTGATTGGGTGACCCGCGTGGACATGGTATTCCCGCAGGACGCCAACCCCTTGGGCACCATGTTCGGCGGCCGCGTGCTGCAGATCATGGACGTCAACTCGGCCATCGCAGCCTTCCGCTTCTGCCGCAAGGCAGCCGTCACCGCCTCCAGCGAACCGATAGATTTCCGCACGCCCATCAGCGTCGGCGATGTCGTGGAGGTGCGCAGCCGCATCGCCTGGGTAGGCAGCAGCAGCATGATCGTGCGCAGTGAGGTGTACAGCGAGAACCCGCTCACGGGCGAAAGGCGCCTCTGCACCATCGGCCACATGAACTTCGTGGCCATAGGCGAGGACGGCCGGCCGACAGCAGTGCCACAACTCGAAGTCCGTTCGCCTGAAGAGCAGCTGCACTGGCAGGAGGGTGAACGCGTGCGGCAGCACATACTGGCGCGCCGGGCAGCCGGAGGATCCTAGCGGGCCGGCCGCTTCCTGCCGGCCCCGAGCAGCCTGAGGCCGTTGGCGACCACCAGCAGGGTGCCACCTTCGTGTCCCAGAACCCCGAGCGGCAGCGGTAACCTTCCCAGCAGAGTGAAGATGACCATCACGGCCATGATGCCGGTCGCGAAGAACAGGTTCTGCCGCAGCACCCGGTTCGTCTGCCGTGAGATGCGGAAGGCGAGCGGCAGCATGAGCAGGTCGTCCCTGACCACCACAGCGTCTGCAGCTTCCATCGCGGCGTCA
>CAZBBU010000468.1:0-1555 GCA_964489965.1 uncultured bacterium | reverse complement strand
ATAACGGTTTTCAAGACCGCCGCATTCAACCGCTCTGCCAACCCTCCGGCCGGCAGCAAAGCGCGCGGCCCTGGCCGCGTGCTCAGCGTTAGCGAGTATACGTGTCGCCCGTCGCCCCTGTCAACTTGTGGAGAAGCGGTCTGCGCGCCTCTGACGCCTCAATCCGTGGGGCTGCCCGGCCAGCAATTTAAGTCGCGTTTAAGCCTCCCGAATCTAGACTCTGCCTGTGCGGAATCACTGCTGCTGCCCGCAGCTGTGCGGCGGCGTACGGATTCAGGGAGGTAGTTTGAAATGAACCAGTCAATCAGGAACCTGGCAGCCGGCCTGGCGCTGCTTACTGTGCTGGCCGCCTGCGGTGAAAGTTCGGGCGACGGTGGCGGAGCGGGTGATCTGGGTGTGATCTCCGGCCAGATCGTCTTCGGTTCGGGCGGCGCCTTCGCTGACTCCGGGTCAGATGCGGATTTCGTACCCGGTGAACTGATCGTCGTTTTTGATGATGCTGCCGAGTTGGCGGCGCAGTCCGGCACGCTGGGAACCGCCGGTCTGTCCGTACAGTTCAGCCGCCCGCTGGCTGACGTGGGTCTTGGCGCACCGGCCGTCTACTCCAACCCGGGCCTGTCGGACGAGGAACTGCTGACACTGGCCGCTGGCCTCTCAGGAAAGCCCGGCATCAGGCACGTACTGCCGAATTACATCTTTGAACTCTTCGCCACGCCCACAGACGAGCACTATGGGGGCCAGTGGCACTACCCGCAGATAAACCTGCCTGCGGCCTGGGACATCACGACCGGCAGTCCGGACACTGTGATCGCGGTCGTGGATTCCGGCATCCTCTATTCCCCAAGCAATCCGCAGGGCAGCCACCCTGACTTCGGACCGGCAAACATACTCCCGGGTTACGACTTCGTGAGCAACGTGCAGACGGCTCTGGACGGTGACGGTCGCGATGCTGATCCGTTCGACCCCGGGGACTTTCCGGGCGGCCAGAGCACCTACCACGGTTCGCACGTTGCCGGCACCATCGCCGCCCTGACCAACACTGACGGGCGACTCGGCGCCGGCGTCAACTGGCAGGCGAAGATCCTGCCGGTGCGGGTGATGGGCGCGGGAGGCAAGGGCAACACGGCAGACATCTACGAAGGCATGCTGTGGGCAGCCGGCTTCACCTGGCAGAACATGACCATGCCGCCCAACCAGAATCCCGCCGACATCATCAACATGAGCCTCGGAGCCTCCTTCTCATGCACGGACCCGCAGGTGGCGGTGATCCAGGACATGATCACCGCAGTGGTGGAAGCGGGCAGCATCCTGGTGGTGGCTGCCGGCAACGACACGACTGACGTGGCCAACATCACGCCGGCCGGCTGCCAGGGGGTCATCACCGTGGGCGCCACTGACGCACAGAACATCCGCGCCCCTTACTCGAACTTCGGCAGCGGCGTCCACATCATGGCGCCGGGCGGAAACGTGAGCGCAAGTACCGTGGACCCGAACTGGCCGGACGGGGTGCTGAGCGCAGGTCGTGACGACAGCTCGGGCACGATGCTGAGCACGT
>CAZBBU010000467.1:0-1558 GCA_964489965.1 uncultured bacterium | reverse complement strand
CGATCAGGGTCAGGGTGGTGTCGAACATGCCGTCGGACAGGACCAGGTTCACTGCGTCGCCATCATTCAGGCGATAAGTCGCTTTCTCCACGCCGAAGTCATCAACGGCGATGCCGGTGAGACGGTACGCCGCGGACTGCGACACGACACCGGAAGTGAACGCGATGACCGGCGTTTCCGACACCTCCACGTTCACCGTCAGTTCCTTCTCGATGCGGGTCTCACCCACTTCAAGTGCGACTGAAATCTGGTTGCTTCCCTCGTTCAGGGTCAGGACAACGCTGAACGTCTTGTCGAGCGTGACCGTGATCGGTTGCCAGGCGCCACCGTTGAGCGCATACTCCAGCAGCGGAGTGGCGCCATCCGGTATCTCGATGGAGCCGATCAGGTGGTAGGTGCGGGCAGCCGTTTCGGTTGCCGAGGTAACCGTCAGGTTTGGTTCGACCTCCGGTTCAGGCAAGGTACTGCTTCTGTTGCTGCAGCCCGCCAGTAGCAGCAGTACGGCGCTGCAGGCGAGCAGGAGTCGCGGGAAGTTGAATCGGTGACCGCTCACTTGTTCCTCCGTCCGTATCGCCATGAACAGGGCGATAGGGGATAGTATCTGACCGGTTATCACCTGGCTATCACTTCGTCACAACCCATTTCCGAAGGCCCGCACACGGCATAATCCGGGCTGTTGCTCGGAGGAGGACCGGTCACTTGCGCATGTGGTGCCGGGGTCCGCGTCAGACGGCGTGCAGCGCGGCATGGTGTTCCTGGCCGCCGCCGTGAACTCGCGTCCACTTGTATCCTGCCACCTCAACCTCTATACTCCGCGCAGAAATTGCTGTTCTGAGCCGATTGCACCTTAAGGGGGTGGCGGTATGCGTGGATTATGGCTAACAGGACTGGTGGCATTACTGATGGTGGCACTCGGCGCCTGTCAGACGGTTCAGCCTGAACCGGACACGAATGACAGTTGGCAGGCGGGGGACGCGCTGGCCTATGCGCCGGGCCGGTCGGGTGAGCTTCGCACAGCCAGCATCAACGGGCAGGAAATCACCTATGAGGTCATCGACGGCCTCGCGCTGTATCAGTCAGACATGATTCTGGGCGACGCCGCTGAGATGGAAGCACTCTCAGGTGGCGACCTGCATACGAGCGGCACGATCTGCGATCACGAACACATCGCCTCGGGCTTCGGCTGGTTCTGTGGCCGCTGGGAAAACGCTACCGTGCCCTACAACATCAGTGGCGACTGGGGCGCGGATGACATGACGATGCGCAACCGTATCCGCGAGGCGATCGAACACTGGGAAGAGAACACCAACATACGGTTCCAGCTGAGCAACAGTGGTGTGAGGGTCATACTCCGTCCGGTGGATGAAGGCTGCTCCTCGGCCGTCGGGCGCCAGGGTAACTTTCTCGGAGATCCGCAGTACATAAACCTGGAAACCGGCTGCGACCTCAGTGCCGTCATCCATGAGATGGGACATGCCATCGGCCTTTGGCACGAGCAGGCCCGCAATGACCGGGATTCATTCGTGGAGATACTCTATGAGAACATCAAGCCCAAGAA
>CAZBBU010000466.1:0-1558 GCA_964489965.1 uncultured bacterium | reverse complement strand
CAGCTGTGGTTCGAGGCCGATGATCAGCCAGCTGGCCAGCGCGATCAGAAGCCAGGTGATGAGGCCGCCAAGCGTGACGAGCCGCCTGATCGTTGAGCCGATCTCACTCAGTTCCTTCCAGCGCAGCGTCAGGCCGCCTTCGAACAGGATGAGGCTGACGGCCAGGCTAATTGCCGGGAACAGCAGGTTCTCGCCAACCAGTTCCATGGGCTGGACCAGGCCCAGCACCGGACCGAGCAGGAAGCCGGTAACGAGCAGTGGCAGGATGGCGGGCAGGTTTATGCGCCAGGCAAGCCATTGGGCAGCTGCGCCCAGGCCAACAATTGCTGCGATGGCCAGGCCCGGATGCTCCATCAGCATGGGCATGGTGCACTCCGGAATGACCCGAGGATTTTCGGCATTCGCCAAGGCTAGCACGGTGCTGCAAGCTGGAATGTGCCGAAAATGGATGCAGAAACTTACAATGGCTGTATATGTTTATAGGCTCAGCTTGCAGGAAAGTAAGACATGACTGAAGAGTCCAGGTTGGAAGCCCTGGCCTCTGAGCTTGAGAAGAGTGGCGAGTACGTGGTTCTGCGCCGCATCCCCAAGCCCAGACCGACCGTCGCGCCCCACAACGCGGACGTGCGCCGCGGCCTGTTCCTGGATGTGGAGACCACCGGCCTGCGAAGTGACAGCGACCAGATAATCGAACTGGCGATGGTGCCATTCGAGTATGACCGCGCCAGCGGCCAGATACTGCAGGTCTTCGATGCCTTCGCCGGTTTCAACGACCCGGGCAGGAGCATCCCCCAGGCCGTGGTTGAGCTCACCGGCATAACCGATGATGACGTGCGCGGTCACAGCATCGACCTGCCCGAGGTGAGGCGCATCGTCAGCGAGGCGGATCTGCTGCTGGCCCACAACGCCGGCTTCGATCGCCCGTTCGTGGAGCGGCTCGATTCGGTATTCGAAAGCAAACACTGGGCCTGCACTGTTGCCGACATCAACTGGGCTGCCGAGGGCGTGCGCGGCGCAAAACTCGAGTACCTGGCCATGAGCTACGGTTACTTCTACCAGTCGCACCGGGCCAGCGAAGACTGCATCGCCGCCATCGGACTGCTGGCGCAACCGTTGCCTCGCTCAGGTCGCACGGCCTTGGCGAACCTGCTTGAAAACGCCGCGCTGACCACCTGGCGTTTCCAGGCGGTAGGAGCTCCGTTTGAGGCCAAGGACAGCCTCAAAGCACGGGGTTACCGCTGGAACGCCGGTGAGCGCTTCTGGTGGCGTGACGTGTCAGATGAGCGCCGACAGGAAGAACATGACTGGCTGGCGGCCAACGTGTTCAAGCGGCATCCCGTGCCGGAACCCCGGGGGTTGACGGCGCTGGAGCGCTACTCGCGGCGGGCTTTCTAACGCAGCTTTCACCCCACTGCCACGGGCCGCGGCTACCGTTAGCACTCGGGTCGGGTGGTATTCTCGGCCTTGGAGCTTGGGAGATGATTCACAAGGGGTCATCTGCCCGGCCAAAAGACTCTTTCAAACGGAGCGTACCAGCTCCAGGAAAGGCAGAAAATGT
>CAZBBU010000465.1:0-1573 GCA_964489965.1 uncultured bacterium | reverse complement strand
AGCGGGCGGGGTGGCTCACGGCCCAGGGATCAAGTCCGGCGGCGAGCCTGGCCAGCAGCGCCGGGTCGGCCACGGCGAAGCCCAGCCTGACGCCGGCGAGGCCGAAAAACTTGCCCAGCGAGCGCAGGATCACGGCATTGGGCGGCCGCCGGGGAATCAGGCTGCAGGGCGGGTAGGGGTCCATGAAGGCTTCGTCCACCACCAGCTGGCCGCTCAGGCGCGCCAGCTGCTCGGCCAGCTCCTCAAGCAATGCTGGCGCTAGCAGGGTCGTGTCCGGATTGCCGGGATTGATCACCAAGGCGTGGCGCACGGTACCTGCCATCACCAGCTCTCTCAGCTGGCTGGCATTCCGATACTCAACCACCGGGTGTCCGGCACGCCGCCAGGCGAGGTGATGTTCCCGGTAGCCCCAGTGGGGCAGTGCCACGGGGCCCTGCTCGAACAGGGCGGGCAGGCGGCTGATGGCATACTGGCTACCTGGCAGGGCCAGCAGAGTTTGCTCCGGACAGCGGTAATAGGTGGCCGCCCTTGCCGGCAGGCCATCATCCTCTTCCGGCAGGCGCTGCCAGATCTCGCCCGGTACGGGCGGAACCGGCCAGCTCCAGGGGCTGATGCCGGTGGAAAGGTCGATCCACTCCCCCGCAGGGGTGCCGAACCTGGCGCTGGCCTTCAGCAGATTGCCGCCGTGCTTCAGGGACATGGTTCCTCCGCGCGTGGCGGGCAGTGGAGGACCGGCGATTCCTGGGCGTGCAGGCGATGCAGGCAGGACTCGGCCACGGCGACCACCACCAGACACAGGGCAATGGCCCGCCACAGCAGTTGCAGGGCGCGGTGGATATCCCGCGCCGTGGGGGGGCGCCCGGCCCCCAGCACGGGGCGCCATTGCTCCCGGCCGCGATAGTGGGTGGGGCCACCCAGGCGAACGACCAGGGCGCCGGCGCCGGAGGCCATCACAGGCCCGGCATTGGGGCTGGCGGCGAGGTGGGCCTGGGTACGCCAGCAGTGCAGGGCGCAGGCCAGGTTGCCCGCCAGGCCATAGGACAGGGCGCAGAGACGGGCGGGCAGCCAGTTGAGGGCGTCGTCTAACCGTGCCGCCGCGCGGCCGAAGTGGAGGTAGCGGTCACTGCGGTAGCCCCAGCGGGCGTCCAGGGTGTTGGCCAGACGGTGGAGCAAGGCGCCGGGTGCTCCGGCCACGGCGAACCAGAACAGGGTCGCCAGCACGGCGTCGCTGCCGTTTTCCAGCACTGACTCAGTGGCGGCCCGCGCGACACCCTCCGCATCCAGGGAGCCGGTGTCGCGGCTGACGATCAGCGCCACCCGGCGCCGGGCTGTTGCCAGATCGCCGGCTGCCAGCGGGGCCGCCACTGCGCTGGCGTGCTCGGCCAGACTGCGGTTGCCGAGGGCGAAATAGAGCACCGCTAGCTGGGCCGCCAGCCACGCCCAGTCGGAGACGGCCGCCAGCTGTGCCAGCAGCAGCACCAGGGCAAGGGCGGGCAGCACTGCCAATAGCAACCAGCCAAGCAGGCCCGCCAGCTGCTGGCAAAGGGGGGAGGCGCCAGGACGGCACAGCAGG
>CAZBBU010000464.1:0-1585 GCA_964489965.1 uncultured bacterium | reverse complement strand
AGAGCAGATGGTCGTTACCCTGACGCGCGGCGGCTACATCAAGCGCACCCCGTCCTCGAGTTACCGCGCCCAGATTCGCGGTGGCCGCGGCGTCTCGGCGCAGAAGGCCAAGGAGGACGACATCAACAGCCTGCTGCTGGTCGGCAGCACGCACGATTACGTGCTGTTCTTCACCGACCGTGGCCGCGTCTACCGCGAGAAGATCTACGATCTGCCCGAAGCTGACCGCAACGCCCGCGGCTCTCACGTCCGCAACATCCTGCCACTCGAAGGTGAAGAGAGCGTTCAGACGGTCCTTACCATCAAGGACTTCGACGCTGACGGCTACTTCGTGTTCGCCACGCGCCGCGGCCTGGTGAAGCGCACCGCGATCCGCGAGTACGGCAACATCAACGCAGCCGGTCTCATCGCCATCAACCTGGTCGAGGGTGACGAACTGGTGGCCGTCCGAACCACCGACGGCAACGCGGACATCATCCTCGCCACCCATGATGGACAGTCCATCCGCTTCGCCGAAAGCGCCACGCGTGAAACCGGCCGCGCCACCCAGGGTGTCATCGGCATCCGCCAGCGTGACGACGATTACGTGGTCAGCCTGGCCGTTGTGGCCGATGCGGACAAGGAACGCACCACGCTGCTCGCCGTGTCCGAATTCGGTTACGGCAAGAAGACCAGGCTGGAGGAGTACCCGGTGCAGGGCCGCGGCGGCCTGGGTGTCATCACCCTGCGCGTGACGGACAAGACCGGCAACCTCGTCAGCCTCTCACCGGTGCAGGGCGGCGAGGAACTGTTCGTCCTCTCCGAAGGTGGCGTGCTCATCCGCACCAACGAGAGCCAGGTTTCCACCTATGGCCGTTCCTCACAGGGCGTCACCATCATGAAGCTCGGCGAGGGCGACCGCGTCGTGTCAGCCAGCGTAATGCTCGCTGAAGAACAGGTGACGCGCGTGCTCATCGAGAAGGAAGAAGAGGAAGAATCCTGAGCCACTGCTGACAGCCGGTGGCAGCGAAGGGCCGCGACTCCCTGACCGGAATCGCGGCCCTGTCCTTTTCATCAAGCCCTGAAGCGCGCGGTGTAGCATTGCCTCAGATGATCCAGTTCCAGCAGGTCACCAAGACCTACTCCCGCACCCACACCCATGCCCTGAAGAACGTGGACTTCCACGTACGAAAAGGCGAGTTCGTCTACATCACGGGACACTCGGGCGCAGGCAAGTCAACACTGCTCGGACTCACACTCAGGCGCATACTCCCGTCGGAGGGCAGCGTCTGGATACTGGGCCAGGAAACCACCCGCATCCGCGAGCGGCGCCTCCCCTTCCTGCGCCGTAAGATCGGCATGGTGTTCCAGGACCACCGGCTGCTCCCCAACATGAACGCACTCGAGAACCTGGTGTTCACCCTCCGTGCCACCGGTGAACGCGGCAACCTGGAACAACGGGCCATGCTGGCACTCCGTCAGGTGAGCCTGGCTCACAAACGCAAGGCATTCCCCATCGAACTCTCTCTTGGTGAGCAGCAGCGCGTGGCCATCGCCCGCGCGCTGGTCACCAACCCGCCGCTGCTCCTGTGCGACGAGCCGACAG
>CAZBBU010000463.1:0-1588 GCA_964489965.1 uncultured bacterium | reverse complement strand
AAATCACTGCCGTGATCATCAACATCGACCCGGTCGAGCAGCGCGCCAGCCTGAGCCGCCGTCGCCTCCTGCCTTACACCGCAAGCGAGTTCGGTGATGCGGGCGCAGCCGGTGCGCAGTCCCGCGGTGGCGCAGGTGCCGGCAAGCGTGGCGGCCGCCGTGGTGGACGCCGCAGTCAGGGCATCGATTACGATTACTCGTACGCCGCCACTGACACCGGTACCAAGGCAACCACCAAGCTTGGTGACGTTTACGCTGACCTGTTCGCGCAGTTCGGCCTCAGTGACAACAAGGGTGATGACAGCGAGCAGGCTGAACCCGCTGAGACCGCCCAGGCCGAAGTGGCACCCGCTACCGAGGAAACCCCTGTTGCCGAAGTGCCGGCTGCAGCTGAGACTGAAGCCGCCGTCGCCACTGCTGACGATGCAGCTGCCGAGACCGCGGCCGAAGCCGAAGTCGTAGCCGAAGTCACGGAAGCCGCAGCTGAAGTGACCGAGGGCGAGGAAGTGAAGACTGAAAGCGCCATCGACGCCGCCGAAGCAGCAGCCCTGCTGACCGCAGCCTTCCGTGAGGGCAAGCGCCCCGCCAAGGAAGAAACGGCTACAGAAGCAGGAACCGAAGAAGAGGAAAAGTCCGAGCAGGCTTAAGCCTCAGGACAGACCCCTGAATGACGGAAGGGGCCCCGGCGTTACTGCCGGGGCCCCTTGCTTTGTGTCGATGACAGGAGCTGATCCCTGGTTCAGACCCTGAGTCCACTGGTGGGCAGGCCGCCACCGTGCTTGTAAACATCGACCTCGGAGATGAACCGGTTGAACATGTAATTGGCGTCATGCGGGCCCGGGCTGGCTTCAGGGTGGTACTGCACGCAGAACACCGGGTAGCGCACATGGGACATGCCTTCGAGCGTGCCGTCGTTCAGGTTTATGTGGGTGGCCACGAACTGCTGCCCGGGAATCGAGTCCAGGTCTACCGCGTAATTGTGGTTCTGGCTGGTGATCTCCACCTCACCCGTCAGCACGTTTTTCACAGGCGTATTGGCCCCGTGATGCCCATGCTTGAGCTTGAAGGTGCGCCCACCGACCGCCAGCGCCAGCAACTGGTGCCCCAGGCAGATGCCGTAGGTGGGCAGCAGGCCCAGCAGTTGCCAGATGGTGTCATGGGCGTAGGTGGGTCCGGCCGGGTCGCCCGGCCCGTTGCTCAGCACCAGGCCAGAAGGTTGCAGCGCCATGATCTGCGCCGGGCTGGTCATCGCCGGCACCACGATCACCTCGGCACCCGCCTGTTCAAGCTTGTACACGATGGAGTTCTTGATGCCGAAATCAACCACCACCACGCGTGGGTTGTCCTTGAAGGTGGGACGTGCGTACGGCAGCGGTGTGGTGACCTCCGGGGTCATGTCCCGGCCGTCGATGTCGGCATGGTCACGCGCCCGCTGAACAAGCTCGGCTTCGATCTCGGGACTGGTGGGCCCGTGGCGGATCAGACCCTTGACCACGCCACCGCTGCGGAGCCTGCGGGTCAGGGCCCGGGTGTCAATGCCCTCGATACCGACGATGTTGTGCTGCTCCATGAAGCTCTGCAGGTCCTG
>CAZBBU010000462.1:0-1590 GCA_964489965.1 uncultured bacterium | reverse complement strand
GAGGGTTCCGCAGCCGCCCAGGGGCGCAGCCAGCAGGGCCAGCCAAAGGGGGCGTAACAGGTATCGGTTCATGCCATGGCCTCGGAAAAGGTGCGGCGGCAACGCGCCAGATGAGCCTCGGGAAGCTCGCCTTCGCGCGGTGACCAGGCGGCGTGCCCGGCCCACGCGGGCTGCAATTGATGGGCCAGCAGAAACTTCACCGCTTCGTTGGTGTGCCAGCCCCAGGTGTCGGCCTGGGCCAGCTGTTCGTCCAGCCAGGAGACAAGGTCCCGCTTTTCGAGCAGGCGGCAGAGCGCAGCGCAGTGGCTTTGCCACAGCCATTGCTCGAGGTTGTGGCGGCGGATGGCCTGGGCGACCGCGCCGGGCTCTGGCAGCTGCAGCCAGGGCGCGTCACCCGGCACCGGGTAGTGGCCGGGCGCGGGGTTTTCGAAGCGCTGCCAACGCTGGCCGTCCCAGGCCAGGCCACTGGCAACGGGGCCCAGCAGCAGGGGGCGCTGTTCGGGCTCGAGGGCTTGCAGGTGGCGGGCGATCACGCGGTTGTCCTGGAAGCGGTACAGCACATGCCGGCCCTGCTCCCGCACCACCGACCGTTGCGTCCAGTGCCCGGCCAGTCGCTGGAGGTCGAGCGGCTTGGCGCTGAGCAGCCATCCCCAGTTCCGCTCCGGCTGCGTCAGCCAGGCTAGCAGCCAATCCGCCTCGGCATCCTCCACGCCGACCAGACGGGGGCCGATTGCCGCCAGGTGGGACACCTCGCTGCCCTCATAGAGGTTAAGGCTCGTTCCAGACGCCGGGCGGCTGGCCCTCAGCTCGGCCTCGGCAAGCGGGTCGAGGATGAGGTACAGGTCGCGGCCCAGACGTTGTTGTTCACTGAGCCAGTGGGCGGGCGAGGTGGTCATGGCTGGCACTGTCCCTCGCCGCAGGATTCACACACCGGGCAGCGGCTGGCGCCCAGCTCCCGCGTGATCCGCGCGGCCGCCATCTGGCTCTGGGAGGGTTGCGGAGGTGCCGAAGGCGCCGGTGGGCGCTCGGCCGAGCGGGATGGGGTGGCCACTGCTGTGGGTGTTTGCCCCATCTGCGGGGGTGTGGGCAGCCGCGGTTGGGCGGTACGGGCCTGTCCTGCGCTGCCTCCTGCGTTCAGCTTGACCTGCGGCCCGACCAGGCTCACGCCCCCGGCATCCAGCCTGATGAAGCTGCCGCCGGCCTGCACGGTCAGTTCGCTGCCCGCCTCGATCACCAGCCTTTCCCCGGCGTTCAGGTGGATCTCCCGGCCCGCCTCGATGAACTGCCCCTGCCCCAGCTTCACGTGCTGGCTGCCCAGCGTGCTCAGGTAGTCGTCGGCCTTGAGTTCCACCAGGCGGTTGCCGTGGATGATGCGCTGCTCCTCGCCCCGGCGTTCGCTGTGACTGTTGGCCTGCACCGTTTCCCGATGTCGGTTGCCGATGCGCATGCTGAGGTTGTGGCGCACATGCTGCTCCCAGTCACGCTGGGCGTGCAGGTAGAGCTGTTCGGCACCCGCATGATCATCGATGCTCAGCTCGTTGCCCGCTTGGCCGTCCGGCGTGCTGCGGGTCCGCAAGACACTGCGGGTCT
>CAZBBU010000461.1:0-1593 GCA_964489965.1 uncultured bacterium | reverse complement strand
GAGTCCGCAGCGGAGCTGATCCGCTTCTTCAGCGTCGGCGACCGCGACGGCACCCTGGTCCTGACGCGCGGCCGTCACAGCCTCTACAACCTGTTCGAGGCCGGCACGGTCAAGCTGCAGCGTGAGGTCACCGAGTTCGGCAACCTGACAGACCCGGTTGACGCCTTCACCTGGCTGGACCACGACCGCAACCAGCTCCCCTGGCTTAACGGCACCGCCACCTCCAGCGCCATAAGCGTGCTGCGCGCCCTGCCCGACCTGGGTACCGGCCAGCCGCTGCTGAGCGCCACCGACCTCTCGGCATTGCTCGACCAGCTCCGCAAGGACCGGTTCGACGGTGTCATCACCATGAGTGACGGCGCTGAACACGGGGTCGCCATCATCGCTGCCGGAGTCATCCACGCCGCCGCTTTCGAACGGGACGGTTACGTCTGGCAGCGGGTCGACGCGTTGCGGGCCCTGCAGCGGCACAGCCTGCAGGAGGGCGCCAGCCCACTGATGCTGCAGCCGCTTGACAGCGCCACCGCCCTGAACCTGGCGGGCATGGCGCTGGACGCGCGGGCCGGCACGGACGCGCTGACGGAGTACTCCGGCATCACCTCCAGCGATTCCGGTTTCGTCTTCTTCCTGTCGGGCAAACCGTACCTGCAGGTGCGCTCGCCGGTGCTGGTCGCCGGGGTCCGCTACGCGCTGGCGCGACCGGACAAACTGCCCGACCTGCGCCTGCCCGCCGGCACGCCCGGCTGGGAGGACAAGCGCTTTGATCTGACACTGCGCGGCCGTGACGCGCTCATCCCGATGACGGCGCTGGCCATGGACTTCGACCACAAATACGGCGCCGCCGGCCGCAAACTGCTGGGCCTGCTCCAGAAGGGTCTCAGCGCCGAGGAAGTGTCAGCGCAGCTCCAGGTGGAACTTGATACAATCCAGAGCGGCCTTGAGGCCTTGCAGAAGGACGGCATGATCCGTGTCCGCAAATAACCTGCCCCAGGGGGCCAAAAGACAGTGACTGAGTACCAGGACGAGGTCTCACTGCGCGACCTCTACCTAATCTTCAAACGTGGCTTCGCCCTGATAGTGATCGTTGCGCTGCTTGCCGGCGCTGCGGCTTTCCTGTACGGAACCCTTCGCCCCGACACCTTCGAGGCTCAGGCCACGGTGCTGGTGACGCCCACCCCCGAACGGCGCGGTGACGACGCCGGCGCGGCCATCATCCAGCGCACCAACGTCAACTTCGCCACCTACGAATCCCTGGCGTTCAGCCAGCGGGTGCTTGACCGCACCATGCTGGAAGCAGGCATCAGCGGTGACGAGGCCGGCAACTTCGAAGACCGGCTGTCCCTCAACAACCTGGTGGGGGGCAATCAGACCGGCTCGCAACTGATCGTGGGCCACACGGCCAGCGCACCTGACGCCGAGAGTGCCGCCGAACTGGCCAACATCTGGTCCCGCCACACCATCGAGGCCGTCACCGAGACCATGAGGGCCATCTTGGCTCCGATCATCGAGAACAACACCGAAACCGTCCAGGAGCTCGCGCAGAACCTGCTGCTCATGGAGGAAGAATGGCGTGCCTTCCAGGACCGCAACGAC
>CAZBBU010000460.1:0-1600 GCA_964489965.1 uncultured bacterium | reverse complement strand
TACGCCATCCAGGATTGCGCGGCTGCCGCCACCACCATGCGCCTGGCGGCCCTCAGCGAGGGCGTCTCCAGCCACTGGGTGCGTGAGATCGACATGCAGGCCGTGACCGCTGGCCTGGGCCTGGCACCGCGCCTGGAAGTCCAGGCCCTGCTGGCCTTCGGCAAGAGTGGCCCGGACGTGGCGGAGCGCCCGCCGCGGCTCGGCCCGGAGAGTTTCGTGAGGAGCATCTGATGGACACGTTCGAGGCACTGCGGCGTCGCCGCACCATCCGCCGTTTTCAGGACCGGCCCCTGGAGCCCGGCCTGCTGGAACAGATACTGCTCGCCGGCACCTGGGCGCCCACCAGCGGCAACCTGCAGCCGTGGGAGTTCATCCGGATCGTCACACCCGAGGTGCGCGAGGCCGTGGTGGCCACCACCTACGGTGGGTTCTCGCAATCAGCACCTTCCCAGGCCTGGTTGGGCACCTCGGCAGAGCTGCTGGTGGTGTGCGCCAACGTGGTCCGGACCGCCGCGCGTTACGGCCCCGACGGCCCCGCCTACGCACGCCTGGACGTGGCTGCAGCCATCCAGAACATGCTCATCGCTGCCACGGCCCTGGAGGTCGGCGCAGCCTGGATCGGCGGTTTCCGCCACGGTGAGCTCAGCACTGTCCTGAACCTGGACGCGGAACTCGAGCCCGTGGGCATGGTGGCCCTGGGCCATCCGGCGGAGGAACCGGTGGAGCCTTACCGGCTGCCATTGTCTGACCTGCTCAGCGAACGCTGACCGCTTGCAGGTACTGACAGGTGAGGACTCAGGGGAGAGTCACCCGGGTGGGTGTTCCGCTGTCAGCCGTGCCGCCTGTGCCCAGTTGGCCGTACCGGTTGTAGCCCCAGGAGTAGAGCCGACCGTCACCGGCCAGGGCCAGCACGTGGCGGCCATAGCCGGTGCTGAAGGGCGCTGCGGCGGCCAGCGCCACCACGTCCTCAAGGCCTGAAAGCTTCTGCGGTTCAGGACTGCTGCCTGTCAGGCTGCCATTACCCAGCTCGCCGAAGTAGGCGGTACCCCAGCTGTAGACCTCGCCGGCGCTTGCCGCCACGGAGAAGCCGCCCCCTGCGGCAAAGGCGTTGACGGGATCCGGCATGTCCGGAATCAGGGTGGGCGTGTCCGCGCTGCCTGTATCGTCTGCAAGCGCCAGTTCGAAGTTGCTGTTGGAGCCCCAGCCGTACAGCATGTCGTCTGCCCCCAGGGCAAGCACGTGGGTGCCGCTTCCGGAGAACGCTGATGGAGCCAGCAGGTCGAAGGCGGACAGGTCAGGTGCGCGTACGGGGATGGGAGTGGGATCACCGCTGCCGTCACCGAGTCGTAAACCCGCGTCGCCCCAGTACCAGACGTTGCCCTCAGAGTCGAGGGCGTGAACGTGGCCGCGGCCGGCGAACACTGCCGCTATGGTCGTCCCTTCCGGGAACCCGACCGGCCTCGGTTCGCCGTAGCTCTGGTTGGTGCCGTCGCCCAGTTCAAAGTGGGAGTTGTTGCCCCAGGCGAAGAGTGCGCCCGTGGAATCCAGCGCGTAGGATGTCTCGCCCTGAGCCGCGATCTGCGTCACGTCATCGAGGTCC
>CAZBBU010000459.1:933-1603 GCA_964489965.1 uncultured bacterium | reverse complement strand
TCATGGATTACAGCTACCTGGGCGCCGGCAAGGCTTATCTCCGCGAATATGGCAGAGCGGCCCCGTTCCTGGAGGTCGGCAACGCCTCGGCCGTCAACTTCGGCGTGACCGAGCAGGCCATCACCCTGCAGGACCACACGAAGCCGGGCGGCGGCACCTACAACGAAGTGAAGCGCATCGAGTCGGTCGACCTGAACATGACGCTGCACGACCTGTCGCCGGCGAACCTGGCGCGCGCCTTCCTGGGCACCGTGACCGGGCACTCCGCGGCCACCGTCATGGCCGAGGAGGTGGTGGCGTACAAGGGCGGGTTCACCCCCCTGGAGCACGTGCCGGCCACCATCACCGGCGTGTCCGGCCCGAGCGGCACGCCGACCTACGATGAGGGCGATGACTGGGAATTCCGCGACGGTGGGCTGTGGATTCCGGAGGGCTCGGGTATCGCTGCGCCCGTCGACGGAGCCCCGAACATCGAGGTGAGCTACACCACCACCGACCAGGACACGGTGGAGGCCATGACCGTGGCCGCGAAGGATTACGAGTTCGTGTTCGTGGGCCTGAACGAGGCGCGCAGCGGCAAGCCGGTGCGCGTGTCCGCCTACCGCGTGAAGTTCGGCCCCGCCCAGGCGCTCGCCCTGGTGTCGGTCGACGAGCACGCCGCGCTGGAGGT
>CAZBBU010000459.1:0-923 GCA_964489965.1 uncultured bacterium | reverse complement strand
GGCAAGGTGCAGGCGGACACCACGCGCACCGGCGCGGGCCTGTCGACCTACTTCACCGCCAAGCTGGTGAAGTAAGCGATGGACGCGAGGAGCAGCGACGCCGCCGCCATGGGCGGCCTGGAAACCATCGCCCCGCTCGGCCAGGAGGTCACCCTGGCCGACGGGCGCACCGTCACCGCGAAGCCCATCACGCTAGGGCAGCTGCCCCGGTTCGTGAAGGCCATCCGCCCCGCCTTCGGCGCCCTGGTCGCCCTAGTCCCTGCATCCTCCTCGCCGGGGGCTGGTGGTGGCCAGGGCGCCGACCCCGAAGCCGGCGCGGACGCGCCCGAGGGCGGCGTGGACGCCTTCGCCCTGCTGGAGGCCTACGCGGAGCACGGCGACGCCATCAATGAAGCGGTGAGCATCGTGACCGGCTAGCCGCGCGAGGTCATCGAGGGCCTGAACCTGGAGGATGCGCTGAAGGTCCTGCTGGCGGCGTGGGAGGTGAACAAGGATTTTTTCGGCCAGCGGGTCCTGCCCCTGCTGAATCGGTAGGCCCGAAGGCCGAGCCCTGGGGCTGGCCTGACGCCATCGCGGTGCTGGTGGCGTCGGGCTTCACGCTCGCCGACGTGCACGGCATGACGCTGGCACAGGTGCGGGCCTACGGCGACGCGGTGGAGGCGCGGCGCAAGAAAGCACGCACCGAGCTGCTGACCATGCTGCGCGCGGCCCGCTACGGCGGAAAACAAGGCGCGCGGGCGTACCAGGACCTGCTGAAGGCATCGAGGACCGCGACGTGGCTGATCCCCGGCTAAATATCCGCATCACGGCCGAGCTGGGCGAAATCCGCAAGGCCCTGGACGGCCTGAACACCAACCTGACGCAGTTCAAGACGCAGGCCGAGAAAAGCACCCAGCGCATGGGTGCCGGCCTGCAGTTCGCCA
>CAZBBU010000458.1:0-1603 GCA_964489965.1 uncultured bacterium | reverse complement strand
GCAGATTGCAGTGTTCGACTGCCACAACTGCGCAGACGCCTGTGTGTAGTGGGGCCGCTTCCCGCCTCGCCCCCGGCGGCAGTTACACTTGACAGTATATATGTGCCTTGCCGCTCCCGAAGAACCCGCTGACCGTCTCACGTCACCATGAACGAGGCCTGGTGGTTCCTGCAGCCGGGCAACGTGCTGCTGATGCTGGTGGTGCTTGCCTTCCTCAGCCTGCTGGTGCGGTTGCGTGGCCTGGCCACTTTCCTGCTGCTGTGCGCACTGATCATCGCGATGCTGCCAACGGTGTTCGGGGTGTCCGACTGGCTCGGCTGGCAGCTGGAACGCCAGGTGGCCAAGCCGGAGCAGCTGCCGGCCACGGTCGACGGCATCCTGGTGCTTGGCGGCTCGGTCGAGTGGCAGATAAGCGGTGAGCAGGGCCAGTTGAACCTGAACGCCGCGGCCGAACGCATGGTTGCCGCGGCCGCGCTGGCCAGGCGCTACCCGGAGGCGCAGCTGGTGCTGACGGGCGTGTACCGGGAGTCGTTGCCTCAGGACATGGTGGCCAGCGGCAACAGTCAGAGCCTCTTCGTCGGGCCGGAGTTCGCCCCCGGCCGGGTCACCTTCATCGGCGAGGCCCGGAGTACATACGAGGAAGGGCTGCTGGCGCTCGAGACGATTCAGCCCCGAAGCGGGCAGAACTGGTTGCTGGTGACAAGCGCCATGCACATGCCGCGGGCCCAGGCGGTCTTCTCGACGCTCGGCTGGAACATGATCCCATACCCGGTTGATTACAAGACGCCGGCCACACCCCGGCTCTTCAGCCTGAACATGAACTTCTCGGCCAGGCTGGCGCACTTTGACGAAGTGGTCAGGGAGTGGGCCGCGCTGGTCGTTTACCGGCGCACCGGCCGCATCCAGTAACGGGCTTCAGGCGACCAGCAGTTCCGCGATCTGCACGGCGTTCAGTGCGGCGCCCTTGCGGATCTGGTCACCGGCAACGAACAGCGCCAGGCCGCCGGGCCGGCTCAGGTCGGACCGCAGCCTGCCCACCAGCACGTCATCCTGGCCGCTCGCGCTCAGTGGCATGGGGAAGGTGTTCGAGGCTGCATCGTCGACCAGCCGCACGCCGGCAGCTGCGCTCAGCACCTCGCGCGCCTCTTCCGGGCTGACCGGCCGGCTGAACTCGGCGTGGATGGCCTCGCTGTGCGCCCGGAACACCGGCACGCGCACCGCGGTGGCGCTGATCATCACCTCGGGCGCACCCAGGATCTTGCGGGACTCGAAGGTGAGTTTGCGCTACTCCTCGTTGTAACCGTCTTCAGCCACAGCGCTGTCGTGGCTGAACAGGTTGAAGGCGATCACATGCTGGAACTTCTCCACCCGTGGCTCCTCGCCGGCCAGTACCGCCCTCGTCTGTGACTCCAGCTCGTCAATGCCGGCCGCACCGGCTCCGGAAACCGCCTGGTAGGTGGCGACGGTGGCGCGGGTCAGGCCGAAGGTCCTGTGCAGCGGGGCGAGCGCCATGAGGGCGATGATGGTGGAGCAGTTCGGGTTGGCGATGATCCCCCGTGAGGCGGTCAGTGCCTCCGGGTTCACCTCGGGTACGACCAACGGT
>CAZBBU010000457.1:0-1614 GCA_964489965.1 uncultured bacterium | reverse complement strand
AGCTGCGGCCTGCCCAGCAGAGCTACACAGAAAGCCAGTCGCTGCCGCATCCCGTGGCTGTATGTTTCGGTGAGGCGATCAGCATGTGGGGAAAGCCCGAACTGATCGAGCAAGCTGGTGATGGCCCGGCCGGCGTCGCCAAGCCGCCGCACTCCTGCCACGTAGCGGAGCAGTTCGCGGGCTGTGACCTTGGGGTAGAACCAGGCGCGGTCTGGGACGAAACCGATGGCCTCCTTGGCCTTAAGGGGTTCGTGGGTCACGTCGTGCCAGGCCACCGTGATGCGGCCCGAATCAGCACGGGACAGGCCAGTGACACACCTGATGGTGGTGGTCTTGCCTGCCCCGTTCGGTCCCAGGAGAGCCAGGACTTCTCCCGGACGGACTGAGAGGCTCAATCCGTCAACGGCAGCAACCCGGCCGTATAACTTAACCAGTCGATCGACTTCAAGCATGAGTGGCAGCGCGGAGAGCAGAATGCTTCATCGTTGCTGCCACTCTTACATGCTCAGCGGACCATCGGTTCGGGTAGTGGGGTCGTGTTGGTGATTGACGGCATCGGCGGGATCGCAACCTCAGGCTGAACACCTGTAAGGGTGTGCAGGAAGGCCGTGATGTCCGCCACTTCGTTCTCAGTCAGTTCAGCACCGAGCTGGGCCGAGCCCATGACACGTACGGCGTCCGACAGGTCCCACACGACTCCGGAGTGGAAGTAGGGCGGGGTCAGAGCGATGTTCCGCAGCGTGGGCGACTTGAAGGCGTAACGGTCACTCTCCACGTTGGTCACGGCGAAGCGGCCGACGTCACCGACGGGCAGGATCATGGCGTCCGGCTGTTCAACCACACCGAAGGGAAAGTAACCGTGCCCACCCAGGTTGACGCCCTGGTGGCAGGACACGCAACCGCGACGGATGAAGGTGTTCAGGCCACTCTTCTCCTGTTCGCTGAGCGCTTCAGTGTCTCCTTCCAGGTACTGGTCGAAGCGGGAGTGCGGGGTGTTCAGGGTGCTTTCGAACACTTCGATGGCCCGGGCGATATTCTCGAAGGTGACGGGTTCCTCGTCCTCAGGGAAAGCTTCGGCGAACATGTCCACGTAACCCGGCATGCTGTTCACCGTTGCTACGACCCTATCCGGGGTGTTGTTCATCTCAAGTGCGTCCTGGATGGGGCCCATCGCCTGGTCCGCGAGGTCGTCAGCCCGTCCGTCCCAGAACTGGGCGATGTTGAACACCGAGTTGAAGACGGTCGGCGAGTTGCGGCCGCCACGCTGCCAGGCATGGCCGATTGAGCGGGGCTGCAGGTCAACCCCTGCGGTGCCCACGTTGTGGCAGCTGTTGCAGCTGATGAACCAGCTGCTGGAGAGGCGGGGATCAAAGAACAGAGTGCGCCCCAGTTGCTCCTTGGCGTCACTGTATTCATTGCCTTCGATTACTGGTGGCTCGGTTGGAATGGGACTGAACAGCGCCCGGGCGGTGACCAGCAGGCTGTCGGTGGGTTGATCCGTATCAGTCTGCCCCCAGGCGACGCCGCTCAGTACGGCCGCGGTGATGAGGAGTGTTGCCAGTGTCTTGAATCGCATAACGTGACTTCCTCCAAAGTTGACCCTGCAGGTACGGT
>CAZBBU010000456.1:0-1619 GCA_964489965.1 uncultured bacterium | reverse complement strand
GCCCAGCGGGCTGGTGTTGATGGTGCCGTCCTCTACGCTTTCACGGGCGATGATGCCCACGGCCTTGCTGCTGGCCAGTTTGCTGAGGAAGGCGGGGTTGGGCGCGGCGAGGGTGAAGACCACAGTCGAGTCATCGGGTGCGGCCACGTCCGTCACTCCGGCCAGCAGGTATGCCTGCCCGGAGGCGGTTTCGGGGTCCAGCATGCGGTCGTAGGTGTAGACCACGTCCTCGGCGGTCATGGCCCGGCCGTTGCTGAAGGCCACGCCATCGCGCAGGTGGAAGGTCCAGGTGAGGCCGTCATCCGACACCTCCCAGCTCTCAGCCAGCGAGGGGTTGACGTTCTGATCGGCGTCCAGGACCACCAGGGTGTCAAGGACGTTCTCCAGAACCTGGAGGCTGGAGCGGGCGCTGGTGATGTGCGGATCAAGACCCACGGGGTCCTGGGCCCAGGCGGCCACCAGAGTGCCGCCGGACTGCTGGGCGGCGCCGAAGCCGACAAGTCCCAGGGTGGCGGTTGCCAGAACGCTTATCAATCTCTTCATGCTTCCTCCTTTTCGACCGGGATTTCCCAGTCCCAGACGCTTTTCTTGATGTCTACCACGTGGATGGTTTCGGAGCTTATGACGCCTTCAGTACTCAGGGTGCGCTGCAGGAAGCCGTGGAGCTCCTGGGCGCTGCGGTGGAGTGACTCGAACACCAGGTTGTTGTTCCCAACTCCGATGGCCACGTACCTGGCGGATGGTTCCCGGGCCAGTTCCGCAGCCAGTGCTTCCAGCCTGGCCGGCGTCACCTTCACATAGGTTGTGGCCAGGAAGGGAACCCCGAGCTGCAGTGGATCTGTGACAGCCAGGATGCGCATCCAGCCGGATTCCTGGAGCTTGTTGACGCGCTTGCGGACCATGCTCTCGGACACGCCGAGTTCCCGCGCGATGTCACGGAAGGGCCGCCGGCCGTCCTGGCGCAGCAGGTCCACGATCCGCTGGTCGGCGGGATTCAGTTGCGGGTATGTGACCTTCTCCATGGCCTCCTGTTCTCCGGCTTGATTGTGGCTGGTTGCACTTTAGGTGAAATGCGGCCAATGTGTCAACCGTTTAGACGCATTGCGTCAGTTCAGCTGCACTATCGGACGCGTTGCGCTAGAATGCGGCAGCGTGCAGTTTGACATCGCCACTTTCTCGATCGCCGCCGCTGACCCGGCCAGCGGACAGGTGGGCGTGGCCGTGGCCAGCAAGTTCCTGGCCGTGGGCGCCTACGTGCCGTTCGTCCGCATCGGCGTGGGAGCGGTCGCCACCCAGGCACGCACCAACCTGAACTACGGGCCGCAGGCGCTAAACCTGCTGGAGAAGGGCCTGCCCCCGGAAGAATGCAGCAGGCGGGTGCGCCAGGACGATGCCGATTCCGCCAGGCGGCAACTGGGAATCGTGGCGGCCAGCGGGCAGAGCCACAGCTACACCGGCAGTTCCTGCACCAGCTGGGCCGGCGGCACTGCGGGTGATGGCTACGCGATCCAGGGCAACATACTGACTGGCCCCCAGGTGATTCAGGCGATGGAGGAGCGCTGGCTGGCGGGCACGGACCGGGACTTTGCCAACCGTCTGCTCGCGGCGCTGCAGGCCGG
>CAZBBU010000455.1:0-1620 GCA_964489965.1 uncultured bacterium | reverse complement strand
GCCGCCTGCGTAACCGGCAATAAGGCCCAGGAGTGTGCCGACGATGGTAGCCATCGCGACGGATACGAGGCCCACCATGAGGGACGGTCTGGCGCCGTGGATAACGCGACTCAGGATGTCGCGTCCAAGCTCGTCCGTGCCGAACCAGTGAGCGGTGCTCGGAGGCTGCATGCGAGCGCGCAGGTTGATGGCCTCCGGGTCGAACGGAGCCACAAGAGGGGCGAAAATCGCCAGGAGGACGATCACGGCCACGACGATGGCGCCGATCAGGGCAGCGGCGTTGCCGCCGAAGACCCGCACGAGTGAAGGCCGGCGCCGGGGCCGGACTGGGATGCTTGCTGTTGCCATCAGTTGTACCGGATCCTTGGGTCGAGGAAGCTGTAGCTCAGGTCAACGAGAACGTTGATCGCTACGATGAGCACTGCGAAGAACGCGACAGTGCCCTGAATCTGCGGGTAGTCGCGGGCGGTCATGGCGTCGACCATGACCCGGCCGATACCGGGTCTGACGAACAGCGCTTCAACGACCACCGTCCCCCCGATGAGCCGGCCCATGTTCAGTCCGACTATCGTCACAACCGGGATAAGCGAGTTGCGCAGCGCGTGCCGCAGTACCACGGGGGCCGGGGAAAGGCCCTTGGCCCGGGCGGTCCTAACGTAATCCTGGCCCAGGCTCTCCAGCATGGCAGAGCGGGTCATGCGCATGATGACGCCCGCCTCGCTGGCCCCCAGAGCAATCGCTGGCAGGATCAGGAAGTAGATGACCTGCAGTGGGTTGCCTGCTGTCCCGGCTCCGGTGATCGGGAACCAACCCAGGTTGACGGAGAAGAAGATGATCAGCAGCATCCCGAACCAGAAGTTGGGCATGCTTATGCCGAGCAGAGCGACTATCGTGACCACGTAATCCGTGGCACTGTTGCGTTTCACCGCTGCCAGCACGCCCGCCGGTATCCCGATCAACAGTGCGATGAACAGCGCGGCGGCGCCGAGCTGAACCGTGAAAGGCAGCGCGTCCATGATGCGCTCAGTGACGGACTGACGGGTCTGGAACGAACGGCCGAAATCGAGCTGGAGGGCGTCGCCGATGAAGCCCAGGTACTGCTGGTGAAGTGGCGCGTTGAGGCCAAGCGTCTCCCGCATGGCCTCAACGTTGGCTGCCGTAGCGTACTCACCCAGGATCGCCTGGGCCGGGTCGCCGGGCACGAGTCGTACGAACAGGAACACCAGGGTCAGTACGCCGAGCAGTGTCGGTATAGCGGACAGCAGTCGCTTGAGCAGGTAACCGAACCACACGGCCCTGACCTCAGCGCTCGATGCTTACTGGGAAGAGCCAGGCGTCGTACTGCTGACGGCCACCCCAGCCATGCACGTAATCACGGTACGGGTGAGCGGCCATCGGCCAGTACATCGGCAGGTACGGCAGGTCTGTCATCACCTGACGCGAAGCGTCTGCGTAGATCTCAGCGCGCCGCTCCGGGTCGGTTTCCAGGTTGCCGGCTTCGATCAGGTCGTCGATGCCGTCGTAGTACATGCCGTTAGGGCCGGGCGGGAAGGCGTCCGAGTGGAAGAAGCTGCTGTACCAGACATGCGGATCGGCGCGGGTGGCCAGCTTGGCGTAGGC
>CAZBBU010000454.1:0-1624 GCA_964489965.1 uncultured bacterium | reverse complement strand
TCGCCGTGCTTGAAGACGACCCGCAGGAACTCCCCACTTTGGTCGCGTTGCGCCCCGGCGCTTCTGAACCGGGCGCGGATACCGGCGAGCAGACTGCCGCGAACCAGGGGGCCGCGGCAGCCGCCGAAGCGACCACAGATACTTCGCCTGCACAGCCGGCGGCACAGACGCAGCAGGATGCTCCCGCCACCAGTCAGCAGCAGGTGACCAGCGGAGATTCGCCCAGTGAGGCCGTGCCCTACACGGTCGGCGTAGGTGCATTCCGGGACGCCGGCAACGCCGAGCGGCAGGCCGGCGTGTTCAGGCAGGCGGGCTACCCGGTGGTCGTGGCCACGCAGGATGACCTGACCGTGGTACTGCTCGGGCCCTACGCCACGCAGAGCGAGGCAGAACGCGTGCGTGACGCTGTCGTGTCCGGCGGCTTCGGAGTCTCACCGCTTGTTTACACCTACCAGGGCGAGGACGACGGAGCGGCGACTTCATCGGCCGCCACCCCCGAACCGGCGGCCACCACTCCGCCCGCCAGCAGCCCGGCTGCGACCGACACGAGCCAGCCGGAACCGGCCACCAGCGCCACGGCAGCAGGCCGCTGGCTGCAGGTCGGCGCCTATTCCTCACCGGAAAATGCCGCCGCTCAGGCTGACGTGCTTGAGGGTCTCGGTTATGGCGTGACCCAACAGCAGGACGGCAACCTGATTCGCGTGCTGGTGGGCCCGTATGCCGATGGTCAGCTGGCCGCTGCGCGTGACCGCCTTGCCGCACAGGGCATCGACAGCGTTCCGCGTTGATGCAGGATGCAGCGCCGCCCGCAACCGTCAGCAGGCTGATCACCTACCTCCGCACCATCTCCGGAATGCTCCGCGCAGGGGTCACTTCCACCTCAAGTGAGGAACTGTCGGGCGCGACGGGCGTCTCGGCCTTCCAGATCCGGAAGGACCTCGCCTACTTCGGCACCTTCGGCACCCGCGGCAGCGGCTACGGAGTGCAGGTGGTGCATGACCGCCTGCGCGAGATCCTGGGCCTGACCGGCGTCTACGATGTGGCCATAATCGGCATGGGCCGCCTGGGCCAGGCCATCACCGATTACCCGGCCTTCGGCGAGTACGGGTTCTCGATCCGCGCGATGTTCGATCGCGATCCGGCCCGGGTGGGCCAGTCCTTCGGCGGAGTGGTGGTTTCCGACTCCGCTGATCTGGCGGCTACCGTCGCCGAACGAAACATCCAGATGATGCTCATCACCGTGCCGGCCGAAGCCGCCCAGACGGTGACGGACGAGGTAGTGGCAGCCGGGATCACCGCCATCCTCAACTTCGCGCCCGTGGTGCTGCGCGTACCCGACGACGTGATGGTTGAGAACGTGGACTTCCTGGCCGGCCTCAAACGGCTTTCCTACCACCTGCGCGGCATGCCTGTGGCCAAGCATTCGGGCCGGCAGCAGCCTGTATAATCGCCCGAGTGCAGCAACTCCTGGCCCGTGACCTGGCACGCTTCGACGAACACCTGGAAGCGGAACTGAAAAGTGACCCCGCGCTGCTCGGTAACATCGGCCTTGAGCTGATCCAGGCCGGTGGTAAGCGCCTGCGGCCACGCCTGGCCCTGCTCAGCGCCAGGCTGCTCGACGCTT
>CAZBBU010000453.1:0-1636 GCA_964489965.1 uncultured bacterium | reverse complement strand
CGCTGACATCGAGGTTGCTGCCCGGCAGAATGCGGATGTCTGCCTGGCCCACGCTGACGCTGACCCGGTGCTGGCCACTCGCTGCGCGCAGGCCGATCTCTGCCTCTCCGGCCGTGACTTTCACGTCTGCACGTGCAGTGTCCTTCACAGTGAGGTCGCCCGCCCGCAGGTGTCCCTTCACCGAGGCAACCGCGCCTGCAACGTCGATGTTGCCGGCCTTGACGTCGAAGTGGATGCCCCAGCCACTCGGGATGCGCACTTCCATGTCAGCTGAGCGGAAACCATCCACGACCTTGTCCAGGAAGGAGCGGCTGCCACCCGCGTCATCGTTTTCCCACTGGGTCACGCGGGCGCCGTTGCTGGTGGTGGTGATGTGTCCGTCCACCACCTCCGGTGCGGTCAGGCCGTTTACGACCCGGATTTCCAGGTTGCCGGCGAAGGTGTCGACCTCGAGCCATTTCAGGTCTGCATCCAGCTGGTCATGAGTTGACCGTGCGTTCTGGCTCTGTTCCTGGCCGCCGCCCGCCACCGGCAAGATCGCCGCCCGTACCGTGTTGCCGAAGCTCGCGTTTGGAGTCTCCTGCGGCTGGCCCTCCTGCAGGGCATCGACTTCGTGTTCAGCGTTGTCAGTCTCATCAAGCACCGCGATCAGCTGGTCGGCCTGTTCGCGGGTGATGCGGCCGCTTTCGACCATGGCTTCAATCCGTTACCTGTCGTTCATGAATGGCACCCGATCTGTGAGGTTGACGTCAGCGGGCTGCTGGCCCGGGTGCGTTCATTGTCAATCCGGTCTGCGATCCGGCGGAGCAGCCGTGCTGCTGCTGACCGCACTCCGGGCCTGCGGGTGACGTCCGCTGCCTGGGCCCTGCGGTAGAGCTCGGCGGCCTTTCGAAGATCGGTGGCCTTGTCTGAGTTCAGTATTCCAGTGGTCAGGTGATTCACGGCTGCTTCCTCCTTAGACACATAGTAGTTGCCGCTTTATAATTTGTCAAGTTCACTTTTACAGATTGATAACTCAGGCTTTATGAATCGCGGGAGTCGCGTTGTCATCGGCATCGGCGCGCGAAGCTATTGTCTGACTGGGTGCCGGAGAATGCTTCCGCCAAAAGTTGGGCAGGCTTCTGGCGCCACTGAGATGGCCTGGTCAGGGCACGAAAATGGCCAGCCTGCAGGCTGGCCATTTGAGGACTCCGGGTTCGTGTCAGTCGTTCGATCAATCCTGGCTTGGGGCGTCTTCCTTCTTGCCGGGCCTGCGGCCCCGCAGCAGTATGGCTGGCTCCTCGATGTCCCAGCCGGTGCGGCGACGAATCTCTTCCCGCAGGTAGTTGCCAAGCGGTACGCCGTCTATCTCGATGGCCGGCAAGTCGTGAATCTCGCCGGTATCCGTGCACACCAGGTGATAGTGCGGCTGGGCATTGGCATCGAAAACCGATTGTCCGGATGCCCCTTTAAGCTCCCGCAGCAAACCGGCGTCCCGCAACACGGCCAGGTTCAGGTAGACGGTGGACAGGCTGATGTCCTCACCGGCATCGCGCAGCAGGCCATGCAGCGACTCGGCGGTCAGGTGGCCACAGTTCGGCCGGCGGAATACTTCCAGAATCGCCGCACGGGCGCGACTGTAACGCAACCCGTGTGC
>CAZBBU010000452.1:0-1637 GCA_964489965.1 uncultured bacterium | reverse complement strand
CAGGTGCTGCCGGTATCGGGAGTCGGCACCACGATGCACCGGATCCTTCCGGCGTTCACGCTCGGCACGGGGATGTCAGCCCTCCTGATGCGGCTCATCAGGGGCAACCTGCTCGAGGTGATGGAGCTGGATTACATCCGCACGGCCAGGGCCAAAGGGCTTTCACCGAGGTCTGTGCTGTTCAAGCACGGGTTGCGCAATGCCGCCATCTCCTACGTGACCGTGCTGGGACTGTCAGTTCCCGGGATGCTGTCCGGCTCGGTCGTCACCGAGAGCATCTTCGCCTGGCCCGGCCTGGGACTGCTGTTCATCACGGCCATCAACGGCCGCGACATGGCGGTCGTTCAGGCCATCGTCGTGTTCACCGCGCTGCTCGTGATACTCGGCAACCTGCTGGTGGACCTGCTCTACGTGGTCATCGACCCCAGGATCAGTTACACGTGAGCGTCACCACTGCACCGCTGAAGCAGAGGTCCCGCGTCGGGACCAGCCTGCGGGAACTGTTCAGAAGCGGTCCCGCGACCTTCGGGGCCGTGATGCTGGCGCTGTTCCTGTTGCTCGCGGCCTTCGCGCCGCTGCTGACCACGCACGACCCGCGGGAACACCACCTCGCAGACCGGCTCACACCGCCAGTCTGGAGCGAGGGTGGCAGCACGGAATATCTTCTTGGCACCGACCAACTGGGTCGGGATATCTTCAGCCGCATCCTGCACGGCACGAGGGTGGCGCTCGCCGTCGGCGCCTTCGGCACCGGCCTCGCCCTGTTCATCGGTGTCGCCCTCGGTCTCATCGCCGGTTACTTCGGTGGCATCTGGGACACTGCGATCACCCGGCTGATCGAAGTCATCATCTCGATTCCCAGCAGCATCCTCTACATCACCATCCTGGGAGTCTTCGGACCTTCGTTGTGGCTTCTGGTGCTGGTGATGGGACTGTTCGGCTGGACCACCAGCGCCCGCGTGGTACGCGGCGAAGTGCTGTCCGTACGGCGGCGCGAGTTCGTGGAAGCATCCACTGCGCTCGGACAGAGTCGCGCCAAGCTGCTGGTGCGGCACGTGCTGCCGAACGTCCTCGGCTCCGTCATCGTGGTCGGCACTCTCAAGGTGGCCAGCATGATCATCCTCGAAGCCAGCCTCAGTTTCCTGGGCTTCGGCATCCAGCCGCCCGCAGTGACGTGGGGGCAGATGCTGGCCGACGGCCGCCGTTTCATCACCAGTGCCTGGTGGCTCGCGACACTCCCCGGGCTTGCAATCAGCCTGCTGACCCTCAGCCTCCTCTTCCTGGGCAACTGGCTCAGGGACACATTCGACCCGCGCACTTACAGCAAGTGAAAGGAATGACCATGGCAGAAGCCCCCTACCCCAAGAAGGAAGTAATCGCCCAGAACGGCATCGTCGCCGCTTGTGACGAGCGCGCCGCGGACCTGGGCCTGGAAGTGCTGCAGGCAGGTGGAACTGCCGTGGACGCGGCAGTCGTCACCGGCTTCCTGATGATGGTCTACGAGCCGTTCTCCTGTGGCCTGGGTGGCCACGGTGGCCACATGGCCTTCTACAACGGCAAGACCGGCGAACTCATCGGCATCGACGCCTCAACCAAAGCTCCGGCCGAAGCGCACGAGAACATGTTCAAGGACGAAC
>CAZBBU010000451.1:576-1645 GCA_964489965.1 uncultured bacterium | reverse complement strand
GTACGAAGCGCGCCTGCGGCTGGGTGAGGCGGTGGGCCAGGCCGATGAAGCTGGAAGCCTCATCCACCGTGCCGTAAGCGTCGACCCGCAGGCTCGACTTGGATACACGTTCACCGCCATACAGCCCGGTCTCTCCACCGTCTCCCGTTCGCGTATAGATCTTCATGCTTCCGATGATACCGGGCTCGGCTTCTGGCCGAAACGTTCCTCCACGTACTCGCTGAGCAGCACGTTGAAGTCCGCAGCCAGGTCCGGTCCCTGCAGGGTCCTGAACAGTTTGCCATCCCGGTAAACCGGTGCCCTGGGGTTCTCGCCCGTTCCGGGCAGCGAGATTCCGATGTCCGCGTGGCGTGACTCGCCAGGCCCGTTCACTACGCAGCCCATGACGGCCACGCGCATGTTCTCCACGCCGGGATACCGTTCCCGCCACTCGGGCATCTGCGCCTTCAGGTGAGCCTGGATGTCACGTGCCATCTCCTGGAAGAGCGTGCTGGTGGTGCGGCCGCAGCCTGGGCAGGCGGTGACGCTCGGCGCGAAGGCACGCAGGTCAAGCACCTGCAGGATCTCCTGTGCTATCTCCACCTCGCGCTCGCGTGGCGCACCCGGGTCGGGGGTCAGCGAGACGCGGATGGTGTCACCGATGCCGTCTGTCAGCAGCGGTGCCAGCGCGGCGGCACTGGCGACGGCGCCCTTGATGCCCATGCCAGCCTCGGTGAGACCCAGGTGCAGGGGATAATCGCAGCGTTCCGCCAGCCTGCGGTACACGGTCCACAGGTCCGCCACGCGGCTGACCTTGGCGCTGATAAGGATGCGGTCATGGCCCAGACCGTGCTCCTCGGCCATCGCAGCGGAGATGAGCGCCGACTGCAGCATCGCCTCGATCAACACTTCCTGGGCCGGCAGCGGGTCCGCCTTTGCGGCGTTCTCATCCATCAGGCGGGTCAGCAGCTGCTGGTCAAGGGAGCCCCAGTTCACGCCGATGCGAACAGGCTTGTCCAGGTCACGGGCGATTCCGATGATGGTCAGGAAGTTGCTGTCATGGTGCTTGCCCGCGCCCACGTTGCCCGGG
>CAZBBU010000451.1:0-566 GCA_964489965.1 uncultured bacterium | reverse complement strand
ATCCGGTACTTCGCCAGGGCCTTCGCGGCCTCCGGGTACTCGCTCAGGAGCAGGTGACCGTTGTAGTGGAAGTCGCCGACCAGCGGCACCGAGCAGCCTAGCGCGTCCAGCTGGCGCCGGATCTCCGGTACCGCCTGCGCGGCAGCGGCGTTGTTGACAGTGACCCGCACGATCTCACTGCCGGCCTGCGCCAGCCGCACGGTCTGGTTGACCGTGGCTGCAACGTCAGCGGTATCGGTGTTGGTCATGGACTGAACCACAACCGGGTGCGAACCGCCCACAGCGACATCGCCGATCATTACCGTTTCAGTGGCGCGGCGCGCCCGCAAAGCCGTGTCCATGCCCGGAATTCTAGCAGCCACTGGCTTCAGTTCCCGCTGTGGGCGCGACCCTCAATCAGCTCAAGCACCTGAGGCAGGAGGGCCTGCGTGGTCGAGATCGCCTCGCCATGGTGCATCCCTGCCTCACCCGCCCAGCTGCCGAAATAGCCGCCGGCTTCGCGCAGCAGCACCGGGAAGGGGCCGCAATCCCAGATGCTCATCACCGGGTCGATCATGAGTTCGATG
>CAZBBU010000450.1:0-1645 GCA_964489965.1 uncultured bacterium | reverse complement strand
CAGATGACGCAGACCCACCGGGTGCGTGACCTGGCCCAGCTGGTCAGCAGCCTCACCGGGGCGACTGTGGCCAACGTTCCCAACCCGCGCAAGGAAGACGCTGAGAACGACCTGCACGTGCGGAACGACCTCTTCATCGACCTCGGCCTGGAGCCCACCCTCCTGGATGAAGGTCTGCTGCTGGAGGTCACCGATGTGGCAAGCCGTTACCGTCACAGGGCTGACCTGTCCAAGATTCCCGCCCGCAGCACCTGGACTGACCGGCAGAAACCGGGAGTACCGGAAGCCGATCCCGCCGTCAGCTGACCTGAGCGGGGCGAGCCTGTGCGAATAGCCATCTTCACCGAGACTTTCCTGCCGAAAGTGGACGGCGTGGTCACCCGGCTGGTGCGCACGCTCGAGCAGCTGGGACGACTGGGACACGAGGCGCTCGTGTTCGCCCCTCACCACCCGCCGGAGCAGTACGCGGGTCATCGGGTGGTGAGCGTGCCGGCCATATCTTTCAGGCCCTGGTACCCGGAACTGTTCCTGGGCCTGCCCCGGCCCAGGCTCGGCCGGGAACTGGATGCCTTCAAGCCAGACGTGGTGCACGTCATCAACCCGGTGGTGCTGGGCCTGTGGGGCAGCACCATAGCCATCCAGCGTGACCTGCCGCTGCTGGCCAGCTTCCACACGGACCTGCCCAGTTACGTGAAGCACCTGAAACTGTCATTCCTGACCCCTGTCAGCAAATCGATCCTGAGGGACATCCATAACCTGGCGCACGTGAACCTGTGCACCAGCACCCAGATGATCGCGGCCGCTGAAGCGATCGGCATTAAGCGTGTGCGACTCTGGCCCAAGGCCATAGATACGACCGCCTACCACCCGGACCGGTACTCGCTGGCCCAGCGGCAGCGGCTCACGGACGGCGAGGCCGACAAGCCGCTGCTGGTCTACGTCGGCAGGCTCTCCCATGAGAAACGGCTTGACCTGCTGGAACCGGTACTCAGGCGCCTGCCGGGAGTACGGCTGGCGCTGGTCGGTTCCGGTCCGGCAGAAGCCCACCTGCGAAGGCTGTTCAAGGGTCTGCCCGTCGTCTTCACCGGCTACATGTCCGGCGAGGACCTGGCGGCCGCTTACGCCAGTGCAGACCTGTTCGTCTTTCCTTCAGACACGGAGACGCTCGGTTTCGTGGCGATGGAGTCCATGGCCTCAGGCGTGCCGGCCGTGGCGGCGCGTGCGGGCGGCATTCCCGACGTGATCCGCGACGGTGACACCGGCCTGCTGTTCGAGGCCGGGAACCCGGACGACATGCTTCAGAAGATCCGGCAGCTGCTTGATGACGGGCCGGCGCGGGCAAGGATGGCGGAACGCGCCCGCGCCGACATGGAGCTGTGGAGCTGGAAGGCCGCTACCGAGCGCCTCGTTGACTACTACCAGATGGCGTCAGTGGTGAAGCAGCGGTTTGACACGCCGGGCGAACGACCGCGGCCCGTCATTCGCCTGCAGCGTCAGCATTCAGCTGGGCGAACAGCCAATCAATCGCCTGAATCAGGCCCGGTCCGGGACGGCTGAGCAGATCGGCGGCCTCGGCGGACGCTTCAACCACCCGCGCGTCCAGTGCATCCATGCCGGCACGGGCCCGGAACGATTTCTCGGTCTC
>CAZBBU010000449.1:0-1651 GCA_964489965.1 uncultured bacterium | reverse complement strand
CACGTTCCGGTTCGGCTCGGGGCTCAGTGCCGACTACGGTCCACCACTGATCCGGCCAACGGCTTCGGGCAGCCACCACTTCAAGCAGGGCCAGGGCTTCTACTGGTACCTGTTCGTGGGGGCCCATGGCCGCTACGTCGACCACAACATTTTCCTCGACGGCAACGACGACGGCGACAGTCACAGCGTAGACCGCAAGGAGTGGGTCGGAGACCTGCAGGGCGGCGTGGTGCTGGGCTGGAGCAACTGGCGGATCACCCTGACCAACATCATTCGCAGCCGCGAATTCGATGGCCAGCGGGAACCCGACGAGTTTGGGGCCGTCACTATTACCTACCGGCACTGACCCGGCAGGACCAGCCCCCTTCACGAGACGCTGCTGCAGCGGACGCAGTGCCGTGTGAAACACCGCGCGCCCTGGCCCTTTCGCGCACCGAAAGTTCGCCCTGAAAGGAGGTTTCCCTCATGTCACAACGTCAGCTGGCCTCTCGCGTGGCCGTGGCCCGCGCCCGTCGGAGCCTGCCGCCCGGCTGGACCATTGACCGCACCGAGCTGTTCCAGAGCGGCAGCCGCGGTGACCAGCGCGCGCAGGATGTGCAGCAGCTGCGGCGCCTGATAGAGCGCGCCCGGGAAGCCAACCAGCGTCGCTAGCGCCTCAGCCAGACAGCCGCTTTTCCCAGAACTGGGCGCAGCCGAATTCCGGCAGCAGACTGTAGGCAGTAAATCCGAGGTCACGATAGAGATGCTGGGCTGCGCGGTTGCCCTCCAGCACCTCGAGAGTGAGCTTGCAGAAACCGCGGGCGCTGAGCTGGGCGGCGAGCTGCTCCAGCATGAACCGCCCCACCCCACGCCGGCGCCACGCCTCGGTAACCACCACGTCATGCAGATTGAACACCGGCTTCGCCGCAAACGTGGAGAGGGTCTCGAAGCCGTTGATCAGGCCTATCGCCTGATCGCCCGCATAGGTCAGGAAGCTCATCGCCGAGGGACACCGCTGCAGGGCCGGAATCAGGGCCGCACGCGTCTCCGCCGGCAGTGGCGTGCCGCCTCCGGCCGGTTCAGCAGCATACTCGTCCAGCAGCGCCAGTATGGCCGCTGCCTGGACCGGGTCTGCGTAATCTGCCTGCACGCAGCGCCAGGACGTTTCCGGAGCCATCAGCTTCTTCTCCTCCACCGTCAGCACATCAGGGCGCGCACTCTACGCCAGCGTGACGGCGAGATAAAGCCGGCCGTGGCGCGTCCGGGCTGCCTGCGCACAACAAGTCGCACCGTCCAGCGCCCGACAGGTATAATCCCCGCCCTGCTGCAGGCAGCACACCCCGTTTACGGGACTTTTCTTGAATCTGACGAGGCACGGCGATGGATCCACGCGTTGGCGTCATCATGGGCTCCCGCTCCGACTGGGGCACCCTCTGCCATACGGTAGAAACGCTGGAGACGCTCGGTATCCCGCACGAAGTCCGGGTGGTATCGGCGCACCGTACCCCCGATTTGCTGTTCGAATATGCCGAACAGGCAGCCGGCCGCGGTATCGAGGTGATCATCGCCGGCGCTGGCGGCGCTGCCCACCTGCCCGGTATGTGCGCGGCCAAGACTTCGGTGCCGGTGCTGGGCGTGCCCGTGCAGACTTCCATGCTGAGTGGCGTCGATT
>CAZBBU010000448.1:0-1661 GCA_964489965.1 uncultured bacterium | reverse complement strand
GAGGTCGGGCTTTGGCGGTGTTTCGTTCCTCAGGACTTTTTCAACGGCCTGCTAGAGTGACCTGCCCCCTTCCTCCGTACCAATCGAACGTAGGAAGTCCGGGGTTGAAAGGTTAATCGATTTGGCTGCTGGGTAACTGGTCTTCGGCAGCATCGACAGCTTGCTGGCGATGCTGCTCCGCAAAGCGTGCGGGGGGAATGCGACCAAGGCTGCTGTGGGGGCGCACCTCGTTGAAATCCTGGCGCCAGGCTGCAACGACAGCTCGGGCTTGAGGCAGCGTTTGGAACCAGTGCTCGTTCAGGCATTCGTCGCGGAACTTGCCGTTGAAGCTCTCGATGTAGCCGTTCTGCATCGGCCGCCCGGGCTCAATCAGGATGTGCCGGATGCCGTGACCTTGAGCCCAGGCCATGAAGGCCCTGCTGGTGAACTCCGGGCCGTTGTCCGTGCGCACGGCACGCGGGTAGCCGCGGAACCGCGCGGTCTCGTCCAGCAGCCGTGTAACGTACTCGCCCGAGATCCCAAAGTCGGCGCCGATCTGCACGCACTCATGGCTGAAGTCATCTGCCACGGTAAGGAACTTGATGCGGCGGCCGCTGGCCAGGCTGTCGCTCACGAAGTCCATGCTCCAGACCTCGTTGACGGCGCGGGCCAGCTGCAACGGCATGCGCTCCGAGGCCGGACGCTTGGCCTTGCGGCGCTTGCGCACCGACAGGTTCGCCTGCTGGTACAGCCGCAGCACCCGCTTGTGGTTGACGCCGGCGAATTCCGGACGCAGCAGGTCGTGGATGCGCCGATAGCCGAAGCGCCGGCGCACATGGGCGATCTCGATGATCTTGGCGCTCAGAGCCTGGTTCATCTCGGTTTCCTGGGGCGGATGGCGGTAGCTGTCACGGGAGAGCCCCACGAGGCGGCAGGCACGGCGCTCAGACAGGTGGAACTGCTCCACCATGGCGGCGATTGCCGTGCGCTTCGCCTGTGGGGCTAGCGCTTTACCCCGAAGACGCCCTTGAGCGCGTGGATGTCCAGGTGGGCCTCCGCCAGCAGCTTCTTCAGCTTGGCATTCTCGGATTCGAGCTCACGCAGCCGCTTGGCGTCGGGCACATCCATGCCACCGTACTTGGCGCGCCACTTGTAGAACGTGGCGTCGCTGAAGCCGCCCTTGCGGCACAACTCCTTCACCGGCATCCCCGCCTCTGCCTGGCGGATGAACCCGATGATCTGCTCCTCCGTAAACCTGCTCTTCTTCATGTCCGTCATTCTCCTGGTTGACGGACCTCGCTAACCTCAGACTGGTACGGCAGGGAGGGGGCAGGTCAGTGGCAGATAGAGCTCGGGGCGACGGCTCTTGCCGGGCAGCCAGAACAGGGGCTGCCCATCGTCGTTGAATTTCCACCGCAGGGCGCATATCCGGCTGGCACTGCGCGCGCGTGGCTTGATGGTCTTTCGGTTGTCTGGTTTGATCATTCGTGCAACTCCTTGGTGACGTTTGGCGGAGGTTTCAGGCAAGGCTTCCCCTGCCCTGCTGATCAGGCATTCGCTAGGTCAAGGGGAAGATCCGTTACCGAGGACAGCTACTGGGCCGGCCCGATTTGCGGCGGTGGCAGGCGTTCGCTCGATGCAGGCAGTACGGGCACCACAACCCCGCTGACAGGCGTCAGCGA
>CAZBBU010000447.1:0-1670 GCA_964489965.1 uncultured bacterium | reverse complement strand
CCAGGGCACGCGAAGCCTCGATGTAACTGACCTCGCCGATGGTAAGGACCGAGCTGCGGACCAGGCGGGCGAACCTGGGAATGGTTGAGATGCCCACCGCGATGATGACGTTCGTAAGGCCCACGCCCAGCAGGGCCACCAGGGTCAGAGCCAGCAGGAAACTTGTGAATGACAGCATCAGGTCCATCAGGCGCTGAATCACCTGGTCGGCGGCACCCCGGTAGTAGCCGGAGATGACGCCCAGCGGAGTGCCGAACAACAGTCCGACAGCCACCGCGAAACCACCGATGACCAGCGTCAGCCTGCTGCCGTGAAGGATGCGGGAGAGCACGTCTCGGCCCAGATTGTCGGTGCCGAGCGGGGTACCAACCTGATCAGCCATAACGCACCCTGGGATCCACGACGGAGTAGAGCAGGTCCACCACCAGGTTGACCAGCGCGAAGAGCAGCGCAAACACGATCACCAGGCCCTGCACCACAGGGTAGTCACGGGCGACGATGGAATCCACCAGCAGGCGCCCCAGCCCCGGCCATCCGAAAACCGTTTCGGTGAGGATGGCTCCGCCGAGCAGCTCGCCGAACTGAAGGCCCACCACGGTGATGACGGGTGCCAGTGCGTTCCTGAGTGCGTGGCGCCATACCACCTTGCCGGGCCTGACTCCCTTGGCCACCGCGGTACGGACGTAATCCTGGTGCAGTACCTCAAGCATGCTGGAACGGATTGTCCGGGCCACGAAAGCCATGGAGTAGAAAGCCAGGGTGAAGGCAGGCAGGATGAGTGACAGCGGCCCTTCGGCCCCGGCAGCAGGCAACCAGCGCAGGTTGATGGAGAAGACGATGATGAGCATCAACCCCAGCCAGAACACGGGCATGTTGATGCCGAACAGCACGAAGGAGGAGATGAGCAGGTCCGTGATCTTGCCGGCATTCCGGGCCGCGAGCGTGCCCAGGGGAATGCCGATGAGCACAGCCAGCACGGTGCTGGCCACAGCCAGTCGCAGTGTGGCCGGGAACCGCTCGATGATCTCGAGGGTGACTGGGTTGTTGGTGCGGGCGGACACACCCACGTCCCCCTGGAAGAGGTCGCCGAGGAAGATGACGCCCTGTTCCATGAGTGAACGGTCCAGGCCCAGGCGGACGCGGGTGCGTTCCACCTCCTCGGCGCTGGCCAGCATGCCGGCGATGACCCGGGCGGGATCGCCCGGCAGCAGCCTGACCATCAGGAAGATGGTGATGGCCACGAACAGTACCGTCACGGCCACGCAAAGAAGGCGTTTGATGATGTAAGCGGTCACCGGGTTCCAAGCCTCCGCCAACTGCCTCGTTCGCCGGTTGGCATCATGATACGAACGGGGGCCGCACGCGACTGGCGCGGCGGCCCCCAGGTCAGGGCTCTGATGCCTACTCGCCCACCGGGTGGGCGTAGATCGCGGAGAACTTCTCGTTCGGCAGGCCACCGATGTTGGTCACGTCAGCGGAGTGCACCATCGGGAAGCTCTGCACCCAGAGGAAGATCCAGGGGGCATCCTCCCAGATGTGTCTGGAAGCCTCCTCGTACAGGCGCATGCGCTCATCCGGATCGGTCTCCTGGGCTGCGGCGTCCATGGCGGCCGTGGCGGCATCGTTCGAGTAGAACGAGGTGGCCAGGCCGGCAGGCGGGTGTTGCGAAG
>CAZBBU010000446.1:0-1677 GCA_964489965.1 uncultured bacterium | reverse complement strand
CTCCACCGTTCCGGGCGTTGCGATTACTCCGGCGCGATGGAGGATCGCTTCAGTCAGGGTCGTCTTGCCGGCACCACTGTGGGACAGCAGTGCCACGTTCCGTGTTTCCGCCATGCGGTTCATCCTCCCCTTGGAGGCCCCGGTAAGCTGGCTGCCCCGGGTGATGAGGAACAATGCCTTCACAACCTGATTTGCTGCCAATTATACGCACCGGACCGAAGCACAACGGCGCTATGCTGGATGAATGCCCAGAGAGCTTGAGCTGAAGTTCACCACTGATTCGCCTCTGCCCAGCGCGGAGCAGCTGGCCGGGGTCCTCTCACCCCTCGGGTTCAGCCTGGGTGACAGCCGCAAGGATTACATCAAGGACAGGTACTTCGACGATCCCCGGGCCAGCCTGAGCCGCGCCGGCCTGGCGGTACGCCGCCGCATGCACGCCGGACAGATGCTGGCGACCCTGAAATCACGCGGCAGCATCGACGGCGCCGTGCACGAGCGTGAGGAGATCGAGTTGCCCTTGCCCGACCGCGGCTGGCCGCAGGCGATCGCCGACCGCATCTCGGTCATCACCGATCCGGGCGCGCTCAAACCCTACACGGTACTCGACTCCGAAAGGACCGTCTTCCCCATCCTGAACGCCGCCATGGAGCGCCTGGCCGACCTGTCCTTTGACCTGGTCACCGCAAGCTTCCAGCAGGGCACCACCAAAGTGGAGTTCCTGGAGATCGAACTCGAGGCAGCAGCCGACGTGGAAGTCGACGTTCTCAGCGCCATCAGCCAGCGACTGGAACAGGTGATGCAACTGGCACCCAGTCCCTTCACCAAACTGGAGCGCGCGCAGGCCCTGCTGCTGGGAGCGGGAAGCTGAGCAGTCCCACAGCGCGCCCGTCCATTAGAATGGTGGCACGGAAACTACAGTCTCACGCGGATTGACTGGGCAATAATCCAGGCAGATTAAGCAGTTGACCCGGGAGGAGGTCCCGACATGAGCTCCAGCAATGAAGAGAACCTGGACAATGGCAGGCACCGGGAAGGTGAGGACTACACCCACGAGGATTTTCACACCATGTCGCTGCACGACGTCGAGAAGATCAGTGGTGTGATTCGGCCCATGGACCGCACGGCGGAAGCTCATGCGGAGTATCGCGAACGAGCCTGGAGATCGTACCAGCAGGACATCCAGAACCGTGACGAGTGGGGCACCGCCCGCCAGGGTATTGACGAGGACCCGGAAGTCACGCACGAGTAGTTTCCCAACACAGAAGAGATGGCAGCGGGGCGCGTGGGGATGGGCCCCGCTGCTATACTCCGGGCATGGATTCAAGGACCCCTGAAACCCACGGCAGCGAGGCAAACGGTGACGAGCTGCTATTCGAGCTCATCGGGCTGGAAGAACAGCGCCAGCGCGATGGGCTGGAGCTGATTGCCTCCGAGAACTTCACCTCCCGGCAGGTGATGGCCGCCACCGGCAGCGTGCTGACCAACAAGTACGCGGAAGGTTACCCGGGCAAGCGCTACTACGGAGGCTGCGAGATCGTTGACCGGGTGGAACAGCTGGCCATCGACCGGGCCAAAGAACTGTTCGGTGCCAGCTGGGCGAACGTCCAGCCACACTCCGGTTCCAGCGCCAACCTGGCCGTCTACGAGGCCCTGCTGGAACCCGGTGACACGGTGCTG
>CAZBBU010000445.1:0-1678 GCA_964489965.1 uncultured bacterium | reverse complement strand
TATGGTCTCCCGGCTGATCAGTTGCGTATGCAGCTCCGACCAGGCGCTGCCGCCGGTGGGTGCGAGCGCTGCGGCCACTTCCTCGGCAGCCGGTTCCATCAGTCTGCTGGAAGCCCGGGCGCTCATGCGCAGCGTGAACTCATGGTCACGGAGCAGCTGCGACTCGGGAAGAAGGCGTTCCAAATCCAGCGTGCCGATCCAGGCCGAGAGTTTGGTCTCCACGATCCCGTAACGCACCATGGCCGGCATCAGGCTGGACCTGACCGCCATGGCCTCGTCGTTGAAGGCGTCGGTGCTGTTTATCAGGTACACGTACGCGAGCACGTCCTGGAATGTCGCGTAAGTACTGTTGTCCAGGTTGATGACGCGTTCCAGAGTGGCGACGTCATCGCCCAGTCCGGCCTCAAGCATCGCTTCCAGCTCGCTGACACCGTCCAGCATCTTCTGGCGTGCTGCCGCGTACTCCGGGCTGTCCAGTCCGGGGAAGATGCTGTCAAGCTGCCAGCGGGGAGACTGTTCCGAATTCTGGTCCATAGGCAACAGCCTAAACCGCCGGCTCAGTTGAGTTCACGGATGAGCAGGCCGGTGTTCGACACGCGCAGCTGGTAGATGCCGCCGTCTTCAACCGGCAGGAACGAAGCCGACCCGTACTGCGCGTCAACCATGGGTTCCAGTTGGGGGAAGCGCCGTACGATGCCGAACAGGTCAAGGTCCTCATCCTCACGCAGCTGGAACAGCGTGCGCGGCTGACTGATCTCGTCGGCGAACTCCAGGTAACGGCCCGAGATGCGTTCCAGCTGGTAGCCGGTGCGGATGCCCAGGTAGTTGGCCAGCGGGTGCCACTTGAGTATGCGCGCGTCGATGTAAAGCTCGTCACCCGACAGGTCGTAATCCTCGGCGGTGCCGTCCGGATACTCGATGCGGACACTGAACTGCTGGCCCCCATCACGCTCCACGATCATGGTGGCTGCCGTCTGCTCGCTGGTCAGCGCCCGGTAACCGCGCATCCCCACCGCAACCAGGCCGATGCAGGCCGCAAGCAGCACGAACACCAGACCCGTGAGGGTGCTCACCGTGCCGCGCAGGCCGCGGCGCCGCCTGAAGCTCCGGCCGCCCGCCACGACCAGCAGCAGGCCCAGCACCAGGGGCAGGAGTGCAGCCAGCCAGGCGAGTTCCATCAGTCCTGCGGCCCTTCCAGCTGTTCCGGCCAGTCGCCGCCCAGCTGCTGCCAGGCGGAGCGGATGTCGGCCGGTACCGCGGCCGTGAAGGTGACCGCCTGCCCGTCATGCGGGTGCGGGATGGTCAGCGAGTGCGCGTGCAGCGCCTGCCTGTCGATGAGCGGGCTCTCCCGACCGTACACGGCGTCGCCCAGAACCGGGGCGTGCAGGTGCGCCAGGTGAACGCGGATCTGATGGGTACGCCCGGTGTGTGGCCGCACTCGCACCAGCGCATGGCCCTCCGTCCGGGCCAGCACGTGGATCAGAGTGCGCGCGGACTTGGCGTTCAGCCCCGCCACCGTCATCTGCTGCCGTTTCACCGGATGGCGACCGATGGGTGCCTCCAGCTGGATCTCATCGGCCAGCTGGCCCACGGCGATGGCCACGTACTCCTTCTCCGTCAGGCGCTTCTTGAAGGCCTGCATCAGTGCCAGGTGCGCCTCATCGTTCCGCGCCACCAC
>CAZBBU010000444.1:0-1682 GCA_964489965.1 uncultured bacterium | reverse complement strand
CACGCACCTGGGGATCAGCCCACATCTCGGCGACTGAGCGTCCCGGGCCACTGTTGCTTGCACCCTGCTCTTCCCTGGCTACCTGCTCACCAAGCAACCTGGGTTCCGGCCGCAAGCTTACGAAGAGCAGGATGGCAGTGAGCAGGTAGCCGGCACCGGTCGCCAGGTAGGGCCCGGCGATCTCGGTCCAGCCCCAGGCGGTCACCAGGTCACCGGTCGGACCAACCAGGAGCGGCCCGATGACGCTGCCGAAGGTGCCGCCCACCACTACGGTCGAGAGCGCCCGTGCGCGCCGGTGCCGTGGGTTGATCTCTGCTGCCACGAAGCGCCCGAGCTGCACGGCCGCGTTGCCCGAGCCTGTGACAAGCAGGCCGAGCAGCGTGATCAGGAAATTGCCAGTCACCACACCGTACATGGAGACGGCAGCGCCTATGGCACCAGTGAGCAATGCAGCGCTCAGTGCTCCACGCCGACCCATATGGTCGGACCGGCGACTCCAGTAGAGCGAACCCAGTGCCACACCGATCTGCACCATCGCAGCCGGCAGACCGGACAGCGATACCGAACCGCTGAGCTCTGCTCCGACAATCGCAGCCACGGTGGCTGCAGCGATGGAACCAGCCGAACCCAGGCTCTGGCTTATGAACAGTGCGGTTGTTATGCGACGCGTCTGGCGGGAACGCTGGTCAGCGGGCAGCAACATTACTCCAGTCGAACTGCAGTTCACCCCGGGTCAAGAGTTCACGCCACCAGCACTCATTGTCACGGTACCAGTTGACCGTTTCCCTGATTCCTTCACTCAGGCCGATACTGGGTCTGAAGCCAAGTTCGGCTTCCGCCTTGGCCGGTTCAATAAGGTAACGGCGGTCGTGATTGGGCCGGTCCGGTACACTCTCGGTCCACTCATCGAAATCGACGCCCAGGGCATCGGTCACCATTCGGATGATACTCCTGTTACTCAGCTCCTGGCGGGCGGAGAAATCGTAGATCGGCAACAGCGAGGCGTCGGTGGCAGCTTCAGCCGGCAAGGGTTGTCGTGGATGCGCCAGTACCAGTTCGATGCCCCGGCAATGGTCGAGGACGTGAAGCCAGTCACGCAACTGCCGGCCGTCACCGTAAAGCGGAACGCGCCTGCCACGCAGGATGTTGGTGATCGCCAGCGGAATGAGCTTCTCCGGGAACTGCCAGGGCCCGTAGTTGTTGGCGCAATGCGTCATCGCCACGTCCAGCTCGGGATACGTCTGCATGTGCGAGCGTACCAGCAGGTCCGCAGCCGCCTTGGCGGCGGAGTACGGCGTCTTGGCATTCAGAGGGCTGGCCTCCGTAAAGTACGGGATCCCGGCCACCTGCTCTCCGTAAACCTCGATGGTCGAAATGTGCACCAGTCGGCCATGCCCTTTGAGCCTTACCGACTCAAGGAGGTTGAAAGCTCCCACGATGTTGCTCTGTATGAAGGGTCGCGAGTCCCTGATGGCCCGGTCATTGTGGCTTTCGGCCGCGAAGTTCACGGTGAAGTCCGGCGCCTCGTCATTTATCAGTGAATCCACCGCTGTTGCGTCGGCCAGGTCCAGCCTCACGAAGCGTGCCCTGCCGCTGTCAATAAGCGCGTTGATGGGACCCATGCTCGAGTACCTGGTCAGTTTGTCCAGTAACAGGAGCTCCAGGTCCGGTTGGGCTTCAGC
>CAZBBU010000443.1:0-1686 GCA_964489965.1 uncultured bacterium | reverse complement strand
TGAACATCTAAAGGCTCCCTCCGTAGTCGACCGTGCCGCCCAGCAGCAGGTCACCATCGATCCATTCGCTTTCTGTGTCGCGCAGGCGGTAGGCGTCCTGCATGCGCTCCACGCCCAGGCCGCCCAGGGGGCTGCGGCCGTTGCCGCCCAGCAGCATCGGTGCCACGAACCAGGCGACGCGGTCGATGGCGCGCGCCTGAATGAAGGCCCAGGCCAGCGTGCCGCCGCCCTCGAGCAGCAGGCTGTTCAGGCCCTTCTGAGCCAGGATTCCCAGTGCCTCACTGATGTCCGGCCGCCCGTTCCTGTCAGTCAGCTGCACGGTCTCGGCCCCGCGTTCCTCCAGCGCGGCCAGGCGGGCACGATCGGCCTGGGCCGTGCTGAAGATGATGACCCGCGCGGCGGTGCCGCTCGCGTCCGGCTCGAACAGCCTGGCGGAAGGGCTGGTGCGGGCCACCGAGTCGAACACCACTTTCACGGGTGTGCGGCCGCCCGGCCGCCGGCTGGTGAGCAACGGATCGTCCAGCAGCACGGTGTTGACGCCTACCGCCACTGCGTCGTATTCATCGCGCCACTCCTGAACCCGGGCGCGGGCGGCCTCGCCGGTGATCCAGCGGGACTGGCCGCTGCGGGTGGCGATCTTTCCGTCAAGCGTCATCGCGGTCTTGTAGAGCACGAAGGGACGGCCCTGCTCCTGAACAGTGAAGAAGGCCTGGTTCTGCGTGCGGGCCTCGTCTTCGAGCACGCGCTCGAGAACCTCGATGCCGGCGTTGCGCAGGCGTTCGGCGCCGCCGGCCGCCCTGGGGTTGGGATCGCCGGCAGCGATGACGACCCGGGCAACGCCGGCGTTGATGAGCGCCTCACTGCACGGTGGCGTGCGTCCGTGATGGTTGCAGGGCTCCAGCGTCACGTAGGCGGTCGAACCCCGGGCGTGTTCACCGGCGGCCTTCAGCGCCATGGCTTCGGCGTGATCCGCTCCGGCCTTCTCGTGCCAGCCTTCGCCGACCACCCTTCCGTCGGGTGCCACGATCACGCAGCCGACCAGGGGATTGGGCGAGGTCCGCCCACGGGCCTCCCCGGCCAGCGTCAGTGCGCGCTGCATGTGTCTGGTGTCTGTTTCTGTCGGCATGGCCGCCGTAGAAGTGCCTGGCACTCTGATCCTCCTCTCATCCGGACTGTGACCGTCGGTTCCGGATTCAAACCGGATCGGGCCTGAGTGTTGCAGGCTTCGCGGACTCGTGCGCCTTGGCGCCATCACCGCCGGTAGGGAGTTTCACCCTGCCCCGAAGGATTTCAGGTTGTTGCTGCGGGTTGGCTTCCAGGAGGCCGCGCCGCGCAGGACCTGAGTATACGTCCGGCGTGGCGCGGCCCGGTGCCGCGGTACTACTGACGCCTAACTGACTTCACTGCCGTCCGGTACGTCACGGTCCAGGCCGAGGACGCTCAGCTGGCCGTCTGCACTCATCGCGGACAGGATCATGCCCTGTGACTCCACGCCGCGCAGCTTGACCGTGGGCAGGTTGGCGACCAGGATGACCTTCTTGCCTTCCAGCTCCTCGGGCTGGTAGTGCTGTCGGATGCCGGACACCACCTGGCGCTGTTCGCTGCCCATCTGCAGCTGGAACACCAGCAGGCGGTCGGCCTTCGGGTGCGGTTCGACCGACAGGACGCGGGCGACCCGCAGGTCCA
>CAZBBU010000442.1:0-1688 GCA_964489965.1 uncultured bacterium | reverse complement strand
TCATCCAGAATCTGGCCCCCTGGCTGCCCACTTACCACATGGGCCAGCTGGCACTGATGCCACTGGGCGCCAGCCAGCTGACTTTGGTCTGGCCAAGCATCCTCTACCTGGTGGTGTTCACGGTGGTGTTCCTGGGCCTGGCACTGCTGCTCTACCGGCGTGATTCGGGCAAGAGTGTCGGCTGAAGCCACCCTGGGCACTGGAGTCAGGATGGATCCACGGCGCGAGCGGTGGGTCCACCTGATCTACCTGGCGATTCTGTTCATGCAGCCCGCGCTGGCCCCGAGCACTGCCTTCGACTGGCTGCTCGCCGTCGCACTCGCAGTCGGTTTTGCCATCTGGTACATCGGCGCCGAAACACTCAAGCCGTGGGTGCCCCTCGTACTGGTGGCAGTAGGCTTCGCTGCCAGCTTCATCAACCCCGGCGCCTCCGTGTACTTCGTGTACGCGGCGTTCATGCTGGGCAGTCTCCATTCGGGCAAGCGGATGTGGCGCACCCTGGCCGTACTGGCGGCCGTCGTGGCGGTGCAGGGCCTGGTGCTGTTCCAGCTTCACGGCTCACCGTTCGCGGCGATGTCACACGCCATATCCCTGGGCATGATCGGCTTCGCGGGTGTGGTCTCCAGCAGTGAGTTCGAACGCAGGGAAGTGAACCGCCGGCTGCGGGAAGCCAATGAGAGGATAGCCGCGGTCAGCAGGATGGCTGAGCGGGAGCGCATCGCACGGGACATGCATGACGTGCTGGGCCACACGCTGTCCGTGGTGGTGCTCAAGTTGGAGCTGGCCGGCAAGCTGCTTGCTGCCGATCCAGAGCGGGCGGCCTCGGAGATCGCTGACGTGGAGCAGCTGGCCCGCAGCGCCCTGAAGGACGTGCGCAGCGCCATCAGCGGTTATCGCGAACGCGGCTTCCAGGGCGAGGTCGACAACGCGCGCCTGGCCTTCGAGGCGGCAGGCATCAGATTCCATGACGAGGTCGAGCCAGTGGAGTTCAGTCCCGGATCGGAACCGGTTCTGGCGCTGGTGCTGCGCGAGGCCGTGACCAACGTTCTGCGCCATTCCGGGGCCCGCAGCTGCACGGTTTCGCTCAGCGGCGAGGCCGGGCAGCTGGTGCTGGTGGTTGCCGATGACGGTGTCGGCGGCCAGCCGGTCAATGGTACCGGACTCAGGGGGATGACCGAACGCCTCGAGGCGATCGGTGGAACCCTGGAGCTGGAGTCCAACGGCGGAATGCGCGTGACAGCCCGGGTGCCGGCATGATCCGGGTGCTGCTGGCGGAAGACCAGGGCATGGTGCTCGGTGCACTGGCTGCGCTGCTGAACCTGGAGTCTGACATCACCGTCACCGGAACGGCCGCGGACGGTCATGAAGCGCTGCAGCAGCTGGAACGGGGCGGGGTTGACGTGCTGCTGACCGACATCGAGATGCCGGGCATGACAGGCCTGGAACTCGCCTCGCAGGTGCGGCAGCGCTGGCCGGAGGTCATGGTCGTGATCCTCACGACCTTCGCGCGACCGGGCTACCTGCGCCGTGCGCTGGACGCGGGTGCCCGCGGTTACCTGCTCAAGGACGCACCCGCGGGCCAACTGGCGCAGGCGATCAGGCAGGTTCATGCCGGTGGCAGGGCCATAGAGCCAGAACTGGCGGCAGAGGCCTGGAGCGATCCGCAGAAAAGCCGGCCGATGATGGTG
>CAZBBU010000441.1:0-1701 GCA_964489965.1 uncultured bacterium | reverse complement strand
AAGTACGGCCGGTGAGCAGGCTGCGCGCTGCCGCCACCACCTCATCGGTCGTGTCGACCGGCATTCCGCTCAGCACGCCGAGCTCGAACGCGTTGGGCGTCAGGCCGCTGGCCAGGCCCAGCAGCTTCTGCCAGCCGGTCACCATCCCCGGGTGCGTGTAGATGCCCGTGTCATGGTCACCCAGCACGGGGTCGATGTTCACCAGCAGGTCAGGCCGCAACTCCAGCAGCCGGGGCAGCCACCCGGCAAGGACGCCGGTCTGCTCGGGTTCGCCCAGGTAACCCACCTGCACCGCCCGCAGGTTGTTCAGTGCCCGGTTGGCCAGCAGGTCGTCAAGCCAGCCTGCGAACCAGTCGAGCGGCACCGCGCCGCCATGCACTGACGGGTAGACGGGTGTGCTGCTGAGGATGATGCTCGGCACCTGGGCCACCTGCAGCCTTGCGCCCTGCAGGACGGGGACGGCAGCCGTGTTGCCGACGCAGCCATACACGACCTGTGACTGAATCGCCACTACATCGATATCGAGTGGTTTGCTCACCCGCACAGACTACCGTCTCCGCCGGCGCTCCCTGCCGCATCACGTGCCGCAGCAGCTGACATCAGGCGCATCCGGAGCTGCTAGCATGCGGCATTCTGACGCTACCACCGGCCCGGGCGCCACCCGGTCCGTGAAAGGGAATCCACGCATGAACGCAGTTCATCCAAACCTGAACTCCTCTGATGAAGCCGGGCAGGACCTGCGCAACAGCCCGGACAGGTTCGTCAACCGGGAGGTCAGCTGGCTGCACTTCAACCGCCGCGTACTCGAGGAAGCAGCCAACCGCCGGCATCCACTTCTGGAGCGCCTGAACTTCCTGTCGATCTCCGCCAGCAACATGGATGAGTTCTTCATGGTCCGCGTGGCAGGCCTCAAAGGCCAGTTGCGCTCCGGCTTGCCTCATGTGAGCACCGACGGCATGTCCCCCGCCGGGCAGCTCAGCCTCATCGCCGAGCTGGCACGACAGCTTCACTCGGAACAGCAACGCGAGTGGCAGGAACTGCGCAACGCCCTGGCCGCCGAGGACGTGCTGATCCACGAACTCGGGGATCTGGAGCCCGAACACGTCAGCTACCTGGAACAGGTGTTCCGCGACGAGATCTTCCCCGTGCTCACGCCCATCGCCATCGATCCGACGCACCCCTTCCCGTTCATCCCCAACCTGGGCCTGTCACTGGCCCTGCAGCTTGAGGAGGAGAACGGCAGCCGGCAGCTGACCACCCTGGTGCGCATCCCGCCCAACCTGGACCGCTTCGTGGTGATGCCGGTCAGCCGGCAGCCCGGGCGGCACATGGAGCTGGTCACCATCGAGTCGGTACTGCGGCTGTTCGTTCAGCGCCTGTTCCCCGGTTACCGGCTGACTGGTTCCGGCGCCTTCAGGGTGGTGCGTGACAGCGAACTCGAGATCGATGACGAGGCCGCCGACCTGGTGGTGGAGTTCGAATCGGCGCTCAAGCAGCGCCGCTGCGGGCAGATGATCCGCCTGGAGATCGAGAAGTCAACGCCTGCGGGGCTCAAGCAGCTGATCGCACGCGAGCTCAGGACCGGCAGCGAGGACACGTTCGAGGTTGAAGGCTTCCTGGGCCTGGCTGACGCCCGGGGCATCTGTGACCTGGAGCGGCCCGACCTGAAGTTCGAGCCGTACTTCGCCCGCTTCCCGGAGC
>CAZBBU010000440.1:0-1702 GCA_964489965.1 uncultured bacterium | reverse complement strand
GCAAGCATCTGGGCTTGCGCGGCTACCAGGACCTGAAGCTGGCCTTGGCGCGTGAACTCGGATTCGCACGTGCAGGCGGTAAGTGCCTCGCTGACCGGGCCGGACGTCACCACCATCACCATCAGTCACTCAGGCGCCACCATGGAGACGCTCGCGGCCACACGGCTGGCCAAGGAGGCCGGCGCCAACACCATCGTCATCACCAACTACGGCACGAGCCCAATCCAGGAGCATGCGGACGTGGTGCTGTACACGGCGGCGCGCGAGACACGCTTCAGGACGGAGGCGATGACGAGCCGCATCCCGGAACTCGCCATCGTGGATGCGCTCACGGCGGTGCTGGCCCTAGAGGATTTTGAGGAGTCCGTCAAGGTGATCGACAGCACTTTCCGTGTACTGTCAACCAAACGTTTCTGACCGCAAGCGAGCAACCCAGTGAGAAAACCCATATTTGAGCCGGTGACGTGATTTCTGCCCCCTGAAGCACCGCCATTGCCGCTTAGTCTGAGGACATGGAGGCTTACAGATGAGACGAGCAGTATTGGCGGCAAGTTCGGCCTTGTTGGCAGTCGTGTTGTCCGCGTGCGGCGGCCTGGTTCCGGACCAGCACGTCGGGGATCCGCTGCGGATCAACGGCGTAACATTCGAGACGGTTGACCTGTTCAGCACACCGGCAGACCCTGACGGTGACGTGCAGACGGCTGACTCGGCCATTGAAGTAGCAGACGGCGTGGTCCTGGTGCCGGGTGTACGCCCTCCCGTTCCACCACCGGTCTTCTTTCAGCCCCAGTTCCCCAGTGGCCTGCCACCGGATCAGTTGGGAAGCTCCCACCTGCACCGGCATCTCGCCGGAACACAAGGGGTGCCGCCGGGCGATCTGCAGGAGTACATAGACCGCATGCTTGATCGCACGCCGCGGGTGAACCTGCCCGGCACCCTTCTGGACGGGTTCGATCCGTCTTCGATCCGCGACGAGGCCGTCCGTCAAGGCCTGATCGACCAGCGGCGCGAGGCCATCGAGCGTCAGTTGGATGAACGCCGCCAGCGACTGCAGACGATGCAGGACCTGCTCAAGAACCAGCTCGAACTGGAACGGCAACTCCGGGAGCAACAACTCGAGGCGGAGCGCGAACGGATTCGCCAGCAGGCGTTAGACAGGTACCGGCAGATCATCGAGGCAGCCTTCGACTTCCCCTACACCTTTGATGTGCCTCTGGATGGTGCCAACTTCGATGTTGACGATTTCCTGTACGGCTTGGTCAACACCGTGGCGCCGCCACAGAGCCTGTCGCAGCCCGTGCACATCAGTTCGGTTCAGTTGAGTGGTCTGGACGAAGCGGATTACCCGACCGTTGTGCGGCTCGCAGCCTTGGCTGGCTACGCTTCAGCCACGTTCTACAACGATGGACAAGTCAGGCAGTCGGCCAGCGCCCGGACTGACCAGCGAACCTTCGCGGACCTGGTCACGTACCGCCATGTTGGTGGCGGCCTCTATGAGGTAGATGCCACGGCTGACGCGAGTGTGAACGTGCTGTTCGATCGTACCAACACCAGGATCGTCATCGAGGAGCTGATGAACGATGCCGATCGTGTGACCGGTTCCATCGAAGTGAACGCGATCTTCGTCGGCATTCCCCGTGGCGCGACTGCAGAGCTGACGCTCAGCTCGGCGGGTGCCACCCTCAAGTTCTGATACATCTGT
>CAZBBU010000439.1:0-1703 GCA_964489965.1 uncultured bacterium | reverse complement strand
GCGGCGTCAGTATCAGGGCGCCGGTGGCTGTGAAACCACAGTCACCACCGACCAGCTCCGCCCAGTTGCGGAACCAGTGCAGGCTGTGGAAAGCCAGTTCCGTTTCCGGCCGGTTGGCGTAGTGGCAGCGCACCAGGGCACCGCTCTTGCCGGTGGCGCCCGCCGCCATAGGCCCCTGTTCCAGGGCGATGATGCGTCCCGCACCCCGGCGCGCCAGGTGGAAGGCAGCCGCTGCCCCGTTGACTCCCAGGCCGATAATCACCACATCTGCGGTCTCACTCACTTGTCGTTCTCCATTCAGCCACATTATTGCCCCAGCGGGCCGGCTGCTAGACTCCTATCCATGGACAAGACGGCAATACTTCACAGTGGCACGGCTTTGCCCCGCATCGGTCTGGGTACTTATCCCATGGATGACTCCATCGCCGAGAGTATCGTGGCGCAGGCACTGCAGGCTGGTTACCGCTCGGTGGACACAGCTGAGAACTACCGGAACGAGGCCGGAGTGGGACGCGGTATCGCCGCCAGCGGCGTCGACCGGTCTGAGGTGTTCGTTACCAGCAAGTTCAACCGCGAGTGGCATGCGCGTGACCTGGTGGAGAAGGCCTGCCTGAGCAGCCTGGAGCTGCTGGGCCTGGAGTACCTGGACCTGCTGCTGATCCACTGGCCCAACCCTGACCAGGACCTGTACGTGGACGCCTGGCGCGGCCTGATCGACCTGCGTGAGAAGGGTCTGGTGCGGGCCATCGGCGTGTCCAATTTCAAGGTCAGTCACCTGAAGCGGCTGCTTGACGAGACCGGCGTGGCGCCCGATGTGAACCAGATACAGCTGAACCCCTACATCCAGAGGCACGACCAGGTCGAGTTCGGCCAGGAGCATGGCATTCACTCTGTGGCGTGGTCGCCGATCGGCAAGAAGACCGAACTGCTGCAGGACCCCGCGGTGAAGGCGGCAGCAGCGGCCACGGGACGGACTCCCGCTCAGGTGGTGCTGCGCTGGCACCTGCAGAAGGGCCACCTGGCGATTCCCAAGACCAGCAATCCGGCGCGGCTGAAGGAGAACCTGGACGTGTTCGACTTCGAGCTGTCGGCTGAGCAGATGGATTCACTTGACGCCCTGGACCGCCACGGGCAGGACGCTGCCGACTCAGACTCCTTCGGGCACTGAAGCGAGAAGTTCCTGTACGAGTGGCCGGACCTGTTCTGCGGCGGCCCGGTCCAGGAAACCAAGGCGCAGGCGGCGTTCCAGCACGTCGTCTGCCGTCATGGCGAAGTCGAAATCGCGTGCGTACGGCACCTCAGCGCACAGGTACGGATGCCCGGGATGCAGCCGCTCAAGCAGGCTGCGGGCCTTCCCGTCCTCGAGCAGCCGGATGGCCTCGCCGCCGTAGGCGTGGGCCAGGTGCTCAGCCGAGTCGGATCCGATATCGAACTCACGTGCGAGTCGTCCGGCCAGGTCCGTGCTCCAGCCAGAGGCCCCCTTGAGCGGCAGCTGTTCCGTGCGGCTCGGGTTGGCGGGAGTCAGTCTGCCGGCTTCGATCGCCCGGTCCACCGCGTCTTGAGCCATGTGCCGGTAGGTGGTCCACTTGCCGCCGGTGATGGTCACCAGGCCGCTCCTGGTCACCTCGATGTAATGGTCACGGGTGATGCTGGCGGTGCTGACCGATTTCTGCGGTTTGACCAGGGGGCGGTAGCCGGTCCAG
>CAZBBU010000438.1:0-1704 GCA_964489965.1 uncultured bacterium | reverse complement strand
GATGCGCACGTCATACATGCGGTCCGTGTTGCGGTCCGTGGATGAGAAGTGCAGCGTGAAGTCATCAACGGCCAGCGCCTGGTCAGCCAGCCGGAACAGGCCGCTGCTCCCACTCGTAAGCTGCCAGTACCAGGTGGCGATCTGCGAATGCGTTCGCGGCAGCACGAACTCGGACAGCCCCAGACTGAACAGCGTGAACGCCGCGCCAAGCAGAACGTAGACGCGGCTCACTCGCCGGAGCGAAACCCCACCAGCCTGCATGGCAATCAGTTCCCGGTCAGCAGCCAGGCGACCGTAACTCACCAGTACTCCCAGCACCAAGGCCAGTGGCAGAGTCTGCACCAGGCTGGTAGGCAGCTGCAGGAAGAGCCACCCGAGAACGGAAACGAACGGTGCCCCCACGATCCACTGCAGTCGCGGGAGCGTTGCGCTCACCACGCCCAGTACGCTGTAGAGAAGGGCACCCAGGATGGCTGCGGGCAGGCTCTCCCGGATCAGGTAACGGTCCAGTCTGGTCATATTCGTACCGGCCGGGCATCCTCACCGGCCAGTTGCCGACTATACCGCCTCAGCGGATGAACTCCGCGCTCAGTACCGTACTGAACTCCCCGGCGTGCAGGCGGTACCCGAAATTGAACAGACCGCAGCAGCTGTCCCACTCGACCTCAAGGCCGTGCCCGCTGAGCAGCAGGCCGCCGGTTCCGGTGATGGCAGGGGCGAAATCGAGTGCCACGAACGGCACCAGCTTCACATTGTCAGCCTGCAGCGGGTAGGCGGCAGACAGTTCCAGCAGCTCAAGTCCCTCCTGTTTGCCACCCAGGTGATGCCGGCCCAGCACACCAAGTTCTATGTCACCGTTCTCGGCGGTCACGCCGGCTTCGACGAAGGCCAGCCGGTCGCTGGTGGTGCGGGGGTCAAGCAGGCCGGCCAGCTGAAGTCTGACCTGTGGTTCAAGCAGCCAGTCGCCCGCCTGCCAGTCGAGGCTGCTGCTGAACAGCAGGTCCTCGAACCCCCGGTAGTTGCCGTCCGAGAAGCGCAGCCAGTTCCAGTTGACGGTGAGGGAACTGTCCATGGTCACGCCGTCATGTACCTGCAGGTCACTGACTCGGATACTGCCGCTGCTCCTGTTGATGGGTGACAACAGGTCCAGGGTGCTGCTGAAGGGCGAGCCAGCATCGGTCAGCCGCCAGTCATGGGCCAATGACAGATCCACGATGCCAAAGGACCGGTTCCAGCTGGGTCTGAGCCGCAAGCCATACTGATCGCGGTTCTGGCTGTAGACGCTCAGCTCAAAATCGCCACGCAGCCTGAACTCACCAAGCGGGTTGTCCGGCAGGCGCCAGTTGAAGAAGACGGCGTTGCGCAGCCGCGGGGAGATCACCGGACTGCCGGAACGCACCTGGCTGCTCAGGGCCGCGGTGATGCTGCCCCCGTAGCTGATCTGGGCACCCCCGCTCAGCTGCTGGCCGGGAAAGGTGGTGGCCAGGGTCAGGAAGCCTTCATGCAGAAACGATTGTTGCGCGTAGTGACGGTTGTTGCCGCCGATGGTGAGCTGCAGGTGCTCAGAGAGTGGCTGCCGCACGCTGAAGTCGGCGCGTGGCCCGCCATCCCTGGTGTAGCCGGCCAGCAGGTCAACGAGTTCCGTGGTGACGTCCATGAGCAGGTAGCCACTGAGCGGATGCCCGCCGTCGAGCCCGCTGATGC
>CAZBBU010000437.1:0-1711 GCA_964489965.1 uncultured bacterium | reverse complement strand
AGCATCACCCTCACCGCGCTGCCGTCTGCGGCCATCAACTTCACGGGCACCGCGGCTGCCAACTTCACCGCGACTCCGGGCCAGCAGTCTGCGCCCTTGCTCAGCTTCACGGCCAGCGTGCCGGCCGGCGCCAGCGCCGCCAGCCTGAGCCAGCTGGACATCATGGTCAGCAACCTGTCCGGCACCGAACTCGATGCCCGCGGCATCGCCAGCCTGGAAGCCTACCTGGATACCAGCGGTGACGGAACGATAGTCGCCGCGAACCTGCTGGGTTCGACCAGCACCATAGGCGCGTCAGGTGTAGCCCGGATCAGCCTGACCGAGCCACTCGTTCTGGCGGCTGGCTCGCAGGCGACGGTGATCATCACGGTCACGGCGGCCAGCAGCTCGGCGGCACGGCTGCAGGGCATCGCGCTCGCTGGCCTTTTCGGCGTACCGCTGGCCTGGCTGGCGCTGTCGCGCAACCGGCGCCGTGTATGGCTGCTGTCAGCGGCACTGGCCATCAGCCTGTTGCTGGCAGCCTGCGGAGGCGGCACTTCCCCGACTCCGCAGACCACCGAGTACCGCTACGGCACCGAACTGTCGGCCGTCACCGTGAGTTCCGCTGTGGGTCCCGTGCAGGTATCGGGACTGCCCATCAAGGGGGCGGAAGTCAAGGTGAACCTGCCAGCCGACTGACCTGATCCAGGGCCTCGAGGGCCGCCGCATAGGTGGCCGCGTCATGGAAGAGCGACTGATCGAACTCAGATCGCTCTTTCATGACCACGACCGCGGTCATGAGACCCTCAACCGCCCTCAGCGCCGGCGCCAGCGTGTCGACCTGGCTGTGGACCTGCTCCGGGTCACCGGCAATGCCAAAGCGGCTCCAAGCTCCCTCACCGCCCAGTTCGGGGGGAGCGAAGAACTGGGCGGTGGCACGTGCGACAGCGAGCACCTGCGCCAGGAGTGCGCGCTCCTGGTCACCGAGGCTGGCATCGCTCGCGACGGCGATGCCCAGGTCGGTCACGGAAATCTGGAAGCTGGCAGCTGTTCCTGATTCCAGGTACTCGAACAGCGTAGTCAGATGGGTGCTGAACGCGAGACTGCGGTCGCCGTAAGCGCCGTCACGCAGAACTTCATGAGCCTGCGGAAACTCAGGCGGGAAGGGGTCGCAGCGGCGCGGATCGCACGGGACAATATCCAGACTCTCCAGCACCGCCCTGTGTGCATCCAGCCCGTGAATGTGGAAGTGGATTATGCGGTCGATGTCACTGGGGTCTATGGTGCCGAACAATTCGTGCAGCCGCTCATAGATGAGGCCCATCACGGTTCCCGGGGAGCATTCCGGGTAGCCCGCAACCGGGAACCGGTTGTCCCCGAGCCCGATGCTGGTGGTGCATGGCTGGAGCCTCACACTGTCAGAGCCGTCGTCACCATCCAGTGCCGCAGTGAGCTCTACGGTACGGGAAGTGAATTCGCCGACGTCTTCGTCCCAAAGCTGGCTGCCTTCGATCGTCAGGTCGGGCCCCGCGCCAAGATTCTCGTTCCAGCCGGGACCGGACCACCGGAGTATGTCCTGATCCACTGCGCTGCTGAACGGGTCGGTGCAGCTCGGAAAGCGCGCCCGACCTGTGAGACGTACGTCCGCGATCTCAGGGTCACCGCCTCCTGTGCGGTACACCAGATAATCCCGCGGATTCGGGCCGCCGATCGCGACGGAGAAGAAGTTCGG
>CAZBBU010000436.1:0-1716 GCA_964489965.1 uncultured bacterium | reverse complement strand
GATGGACTCGCTCGAGGCGCTCGGCGTGGTGGGCCCGCACACCGGCAGCAAGCCGCGTGACGTGCTGGTGGACATGCAGGAGCTACCCAACATCTTCGGCCGCTGAACCGGGCTGCCGCGCCGGCCGTGTCAGCCGGCAGAGTATACTCACAGTCGTAAGAAACTCGAACGGAGGAAACACATGAAGCGATTCGCAGTTAGCCTGTTCGCCCTGGCATTCCTGGTATCAGCCGGTCTGGCCCAGACCCTGAACCTGGCTACCAGTGAAGACTGGGAGAACCTGGACCCGGCCTTCGCCGCCGGTGTACAGACCGGTGCCATGGTCGCCAAGCTGTATGACGGCCTGATGCGCTACGACTATGACTCGACGGAAGTAGTGCCGAACCTGGCCGAATCGGTTGACATCAACGATGACGCCACAGTGTTCACCTTCCATCTGCACGAGGGCGTGCCGTTCCATGACGGTTCCATCCTCACGGCTCATGACGTCAAGTACTCCTTCGAGCGCGTCGTGAATCCGGCCACCGCCGGACCCCTCTCCTGGGTGTTCGTTGACGCCGGCATCACCGGCGCCGCCGACTTCGCGGCCGGCGAGGCCGACGAGATCAGCGGCATCAGGGTTATCGACGACCTGACCGTTGAGATCAGCCTCGATGCCCCCTACGCCATGCTCCTTTACCACCTGGCGATGCCCGCCGCGCACATCGTGCCGGAAGCCGTGGCCAGTGAACTGGGCGCCGACTTCTCCAACTCCCCCGTGGGCACCGGCCCGTTCATGCTGGGTGACCGTGTGCGTGACTCCAGCCTGGACCTGGTCCGCTTCGACGACTACTTCGCCGGACCCGCCAAGATCGAGGGTGTGCACTACCGCATCATCACCGACTCACTCATCCGCTGGGAAGAATTCCTGGCCGGCAACCTTGACTCAGTGGGCATCCCCGACGCCATCTTCAACGACGTTGTCGGCAACCCCGAGTACGAGGACATGATCATCAGCCAGGCCGAACTGGCCACCTTCTACTGGGCCTTCAACCAGCGCATCGAAGAGCTGGCCAACCCCATGGTGCGCCGCGCCCTGGTGATGGCCATCGACCGCCAGGCCATCCTTGACGGCCCTTACAACGGCAAGGACATCCTGGCCAACGGACCCATCCCGCCCGGACTCGCCGGCTACCAGGAGCATGAGCCCATCCCCTACGATCCCGAAGGCGCCCGCGAGCTGCTGGCCGAGGCCGGCTACCCCGACGGCTTCGAACTGGAGATGTGGTCCAGCCGCACCGAATCCACCGTGGCCACCAGCGAACTCATCCAGTTCTTCCTGTCCGAGATCGGCGTGACCGCCACCATCAACCAGGTTGACTTCGGCGTGCTCATCGATGGCGCCATCAGCGGCCGCGCCCCGGCCTTCGTGCTGTCCTGGTACGCCGATTACGCTGACGCCTACAACTTCCTGCACCCGCTTTACGTGGCCAGCGGCGCCGAGCGTTACGCCTACGACAACGAAGAGGTCCGGGCACTCGTCACCGAGGCCGCCACCCTGGGCAACCTCGAGGACCGCATCCCGCTTTACCAGCAGGCCGAGGACCTGATCGTAGCGGACGTGCCCGTCATGTACTTCCGCCATCCCGTGTCCTACTCGGCGGTCAGCCGCGATGTTGAAGGACTGCTGACCCACCCGATCTTCAACGCCGACAAGTTCCTGCAGGTGGAGAAGGC
>CAZBBU010000435.1:0-1721 GCA_964489965.1 uncultured bacterium | reverse complement strand
CGAGCGGCGAGAAGCTCGCGCTGCCCGGCTCCGAGCGGCGGCACCGCGAGGCGGACATAGCCAGGCTGGCGCTCGCTGCATGGCGCAAGGCCGACGCGGATGAAGACGTCTTCGTACTGGTGCCAGCGATGGGGGCGCCCTTCGGGCGAGGCCTCGAAGTCGATCGGCACCACGGCGTGATAGCCGAAGCGGTGGCGCTTCAGGCTGCAGCCGAGGCGGAAGGCTGCGCCGCTCAGCTGCGTCAGGTGGTGCGAAGTCGCGTCTTCCTCAATATTGAAGGCAGCTCACGCAGGCAGCGCAGCCAGGCGCTCCAGCCCTGCCAGCCACCCCGCGCGATGAGGGAGCGCTCGTAGGGAATGATGTGGCAGCCGGCGAAGGCCTCGCCCAGCAGCGGCAGGTAGCGCGTGTCGAGCACCACGCCGAGTTCGCCGCCGCGGGAGTGGCACTGGGTGGCCAGATCCTGCACGAGGCCGCCCGCAATCAGCAGGTTGCCCAGGTAGCGGGTGGGGTTCACGAGCAGAAGGCGTTTCGGGGCAGGCGTCATTCTGGATTACACTGGCGGGGTTCGACGGTTACAGCAGTATTGGCCATGCATGATAGCGCCCCCCTGCATCCCCGTACCATCCGCTCCTTCGTCAAGCGCACCGGCCGCATGACGACAGCACAGCGCCAGGCGCTCGACGAGCACTGGCCGCGCTATGGCCTGAGCCTCGCGGATGGCGCCCCCGACTTCGATCAGGTCTTCGGCCGCCGTGCACCCCGGGTCTTCGAAATCGGCTGCGGCATGGGCGATTCGCTGGCCGCCATGGCAGCCGCGAATCCCGGCTTCGACTACATCGGCGTGGAAGTGCATTCGCCCGGGGTAGGCAACCTGCTCAAGCTGGCGAGTGCGGCGGGCCTCGACAACCTGCGTGTCTACGAGGCTGACGCCAAGGACGTGCTGCAGCAGGCCGTTGCCGACGGCAGTCTCGATCGCATCCAGATCTTCTTTCCCGATCCCTGGCACAAGAAACGCCATCACAAGCGCCGCCTCATCCAGCCGGGCTTCGTCGAAGCCCTGCGCCAGAAGCTGCGTCCCGGCGGCGTGCTGCACCTGGCCACGGACTGGGAACCCTATGCGCTGCAGATGATGGAAGTGCTGACGGCTGCGCCGGGCTACCGGAACTGCCAGGGTCCGGGTCAGTGGGCCGTGGATCACGGGCGACCGGGGACGAAGTTCGAGCGTCGCGGCCAGCGCCTCGGCCACGGGGTGTGGGACCTGCTCTTCGAACGCGAGGCCTGAGGCTTCAGGCGGGCGAGGCCGTCCAGAAGCGGTGCCCGTTGTCGGACAGCCAGGTCTTGTGTTCCTTGTAGTTGCTGCACAGGGACTTCACCGTATCCCAGAAGCTCGGGCTGTGGTCGAGGTGGCGCAGGTGGGAAGTCTCGTGCGCGATCAGGTAGTTCACCACCTCGCGCGGCGCCATCATCGCCAGCCAGTTGTACTGGATCGTGCCATCGGCGCAGCAGTGGCCCCACTTGCTGCGCGTCTTGCGGAACACCACGTCCTTCAGCTTGCGTTGCACGCCGAGCAGGCGGGCGTACTTGATGGTCTGCGTGGTCATGTACTCGCGCGCCTGCTCCAGCAGCCAGGCGTTGAAGAGTTTCTCGAGCCGGTCGCGGTTGCGCTCCTGCACGAACATGTAGAGCGTGTCGCCACGCAGCACGACCTTCTGCCGGGTGCT
>CAZBBU010000434.1:0-1723 GCA_964489965.1 uncultured bacterium | reverse complement strand
AATCGCTCCCGATCAAACTCCAGCAGAATCCGCGCGTTGTCGGCTGCTCCCGTCTGCCGTCTCCAGTCGACCACCGTGGCACCACGCGCCACAGTGCCGGTCAGCTCCATGCGGACTGGCCGGTCTTCAAAGCGGACGGCACCGGCAGGCTGGAGCGCCCACGCCATCGCCAGGGCGTCCGCCGAGTACCAGACGGGACCGACGCTGTCGGCCGACCAGCGGCGCGTACGCCGCGAGATCGCATCGTAGAACCTGGCCCGCTCCGTGCCAACGGTCAGCCACTCGTCAAAGTCAGCGTGCGGCAAGCCGTGCGCCAGTGTGGCACCCCAGTCAACGAGCTCAACGCGCGGGAATGACTCGAACACGATGTGGGCTGCCTCCGGATCGAAGGCCACGTTGAACTCCGCGGCCGGCGTGATGTTGCCGGGCCCGTTAACCGCGCCGCCCATCACCACCAGTCGGGCCACCCGCTCCGGGAGCGAGGGATCCAGTTTCACGGCCAGAGCCAGGTTCGTTAGCGGACCCATGGCAACCAGCAACAGCCTCCCGGCCTGTTCATGTGAGTGCCGCAGCATCGCCAGCGCGGCATGCTCCGCTGCAGGCGCCGTTACCGCGGGTTCATAGCCCGTGTCACCGAACCCGTCAGCACCATGGATCGCCGCCGCGTTCCATGGCGAGGCGTGCACGAGAGGTGAGGCGGCACCCGCGTGCACCGGCAGTCCCGGCGCGAACAACTCGGTCAGCTTCAGGGCGTTGGCCAGCGTGTGGTTCAGGCCCACGTTGCCGGCCGTGACGGTGAGTGCCAGCAGTTCATGGTCCGGGTCCGCAAAGGCCATGAGCAGAGCCAGCGCATCATCCACTCCCGGGTCGGCGTCGATAAGCAGCGGAATCATGCAGCAATAATCGCACGATTGCCGGCAGGTGACGCCTGCCGCAGCGCCCGCAGGGGCACCGGTGATACGCTCCTGAACGTGTGTGGGATAGCGGGATACTTTGCCAGTGGCAGCCGGCCGGCTGACCGCACGCTGTTGCTGCAGATGGCCGGGGAACTGGCCCACCGTGGGCCTGACGGAACCGGCTTGCTGCTGGACGGCGACTTCGGCATGGTCAACACCCGACTGGCGATTATAGACATCGCCCAGGGTGACCAGCCGATCGCGAGCGAAGACGGCCGCTACCACGTGATGCAGAACGGCGAGATCTACAACTACCTGGAGCTGCGCACCGAGCTGCAGCAGCTGGGGCACCACTTCAGCACCAACTCCGACACTGAAGTGCTCGTGCACGCGTTCGAAGAGTGGGGTCCTGGCTGTTTACGAAGGCTCAACGGCGAGTTCGCGTTCGCCATCTGGGATTCACGCAAGCGCGAGCTGTTCCTGGCGCGTGACCGCTTCGGCATCCGGCCGCTCTACCTTTCACGACCCGGCGGCAAGCTGGCCTTCGCCAGTGAAGCGCGCGCGCTGCTGCGCCACCCGCTCACCCGCCGTGAACTGTCCGCCGAAGCAGTAGCCAGCACCTTCCAGTTGTGGTGCACCTTGCCCGGAAAGTCCGCTTTCACGGATGTATCTGAGCTCCCGGCGGGCCATTGGCTAAGCTGGAAACCCGGCGCGGAACTCAGGCTGAACCGCTGGTGGGACCTTGACTTCAGCAGCACCGAGCAGTCCGCCAACACGGAAGATCTGGCTGCGGAGCTGCAGGAACTGTTGCAGGACGCGGTCCGGCT
>CAZBBU010000433.1:0-1724 GCA_964489965.1 uncultured bacterium | reverse complement strand
TCATAGGCCACAAGGTGAGGTAACTAGCGCGCCCGGCCAGGGATTCGGTTGCTTGCCGCATCATCAGCAAGTTCGCCGAGCCCGTGAGCAAATATTGACCCGGAATCCTATCTTGGTCGATCGCCTGCTTGATGGCGGGGAGAAGCTGTGGCGCTCGCTGGACTTCGTCCAGAGTGATGGGCGCAACACCGCCCAGCAACGCCGACGGGTCGTGCTCCGACGCTGCTAGAGTGTCCATGTCGTCGAGGGTTCGGTAGAGGCGCGGGGCCGGCGGGAACTGTTGCACCAGGGTGCTTTTGCCTGCCTGACGAGGGCCCGTCACGAATACCGCCGGCATGACTCGCAGGTGGTCGGCAAGAACCGGTCCGAGCAAGCGCGGTAGTGGACGATCATTCATAGCGTGAATGATAATCATTCACAGCGTGAATAGATGTGATTTTGCTGACTGCACGCCGACCAGCATGCAGTTCGGTTGTGGTCACAGGTAAGTCCGGATATCCTCAGCTTGCACGAACCTGGAAGGCCCCTGGTGACAGAAGTATCCCTCGCGGTCATAACCGACGTTCACGGCAACGCTTTGGCTCTCGAGGCGGTGCTGGCTGACGTCCGCAGCCACGCGCCGGACTTGCTCGTCAACCTGGGCGACCAGATCTGGGGGCAGGTGGACCCGCTAGGTGCATACGAGTTGCAGGCAGGCCTTGGCGCCGTGGAGGTCCGCGGCAACAACGACGAGAAGCCGCTGATGGACGTTGCGTCGCTCCCTGAGGTCGAGGGTGCCTACTCGCGCTGGCTGGCGCGGCGCGCGCCCCGAGAGGCGCTTCAGCGCTTAGCCAGCCTGCCGCTATCTGCCGCGCTGGTGGACGGCAAGGTGCTGGCCGCCCACGGCACGCCGGCCAGCCCGTGGCGCGACCTACTTTGGCGCGTGCAGGACGGCGCTTTAGCGCCGAGGCCCGACGCTGGCGTGCGAACGGAGCTGGAGGGCCTGGACCCTGCCGTGGAGGTCGTGCTGGTGGGACACACGCACTCGGAGCGCGTGGTGCACCTGGACGGGCGTCTACTCGTGAACGTCGGGCCGGTGGCCTGGCAAAACGACGGCGACCCGCGCGCCAGGTGGGCTCTGATTCGCCGTCGGGCTGGCCGCTGGACGGTGGAGATGCGCCGCGTGGAGTACGACTGGTACGCAGCTGCGCGGGCCGTTAGGGCCAACGAGCCGGTCTACCCGGCGGAGGCCGATGCTCACGTTGAGGGAGCGGATCAGCGCGATACGCGCAAGCGGGCGTGACCCCGGCGCACTTACCGTCGGCGCTTGAGTCACACAATGCAGCATCACATGGCCCGCGCAACACCCGGCGGCGGCTGGTAGCGTCCTTCGCGTCAACGGAGCCAGGGGAAACCGTCAGGGTCGGCAGCCGCCCGTAGGTCCACCTCGAAGGGGTCATGGCCCCGCACGCTGTCTAGCAGCGGGAAGTCGCGCGGCGTGACCCTAAGCCTGGCAAGCGGCTTCACTGCGGACGGTGCTGCCCATTGCGGTTCGTGCACCTTGCGTCCGGCGAGCTCGTACGGCGCTTGCTGCGTGAAACCTTCGCGGGGGAGGATGTACACGGATCCGTCGCGCCACGGCTGCGCAGGTAGCAACTCCCGCGTCACCGAGAAGAAGTAGTGCATGTCGCTCAACTCCCCGGCGGAGTCGACGAACTGCAGCGCCCCGTTCAGGAAGCGCATGG
>CAZBBU010000432.1:0-1727 GCA_964489965.1 uncultured bacterium | reverse complement strand
TGTCCTTGCTTGTTGACGAGGCCGTCGAGACACTCTTGCCGAAGGCAGAGAAAGCGGCGGTTGACCTGCAGGTGGAAGTTGAGCACGTGAGCACGCTCGGGTCCAGGTCGCTGCTCCGGCAGATGGTCATGAACTTCCTGGACAACGCGCTGGTCCACAACCTGGAATCAGACGGTTTCGTTCGGATCAGCACCGCCAGGGAACGGGACTCCGCGGTGCTCGTCGTCGAGAACAGCGGCACCATGCTGGCGCCCGAGCTGGTGGCCACTCTGACCGAACCGTTCCAGCGCGGACCCGGACGGATCAGGCAGGCGCACGCTGGGGTCGGGCTCGGCCTGGCGATAGCGAAGAGCATCTGTCAGGTGCACGACGGTGAGCTGGAGCTGACCCCCGGCACCCGCGGTGGGCTGCAAGTGACCGTGACACTGCCGCTCGCTGAAGCCGGAGGTCGCGCGTTGGTGCCGGCAGAGGTGGCACCAAGCGCATACGGAACGCAATAGTCACACGCTTCTGGCGCTCACCCGCCTGCCCGTCGGTACGACCAGGCTTGCCGCCCGATGCATCAGCCATTCCAGCGGCCCCCTTGAAGCCCAGCGCAGCCACAACGGCGAGAACGCCAGGCCGAACACCAGCATCCCGGCGAACACGATGAAGGCGTAAGGCGGGCCCTCGACCGCGCGCTGCAGGAACACCTGGTGCGCCGCGTACCAGGTGAGCGCCAGGCGGCCGGTCGCCGTGAGCGGCTGGAGCCAGCGTCGCCAGCGCCTGTTCTCAAGCAGGGCCAGCAGGCCGGACAGCATGAGCAGGCCGATGCCGAGCATGAACGGCGCCATGGGCATGCTCAGCGCGTACAGCTGATTCGGGGGCAGCATGAACAGCGACTGCCACGGCTGCAGCAGGGGCCCACTCGCAGCGAACATGTTCTCGAGTGCCGCCGACCCACCCAACGGACCCAGTGCGAGCTGCGATACCAGCCATCCGCCGAGCACGAGCACGCCGCCCCAGGCCGCAAGTCTCCACCTGACGCCTGCCTGCCTGAGGTCCAGCCGGCCGATCCCGAGTCCGGCGAAGAGCAGCGCCAGGGCGTACGGCGTCTGGAACCCGCCGCCGACAAACAGATGCTTGATCAGTTCAGGCCAGTCCTGCGGGCTGAACAGTAGCGACAGTCCGTACGTGGACGCGCCGGCTGAACTCATGGGTGAGATGGCCCACTCCCGTCCGAAGTTCATGACCACGAACGAGAAGATCGGCATCACAACGGCCGCCACCGCAGCCACCAAGAACAGTCTCCGCGGGCTCACCCGCAGGAACGGGATCAGCAGCAGCAGCCACAGCGAGTAGTGCGCCAGGATGGAGAGGCTCATGCCCGACAGCTGATCGACGGTGAGGCTCACCAAGAACAGCACAGCGGCCCGCACCGCACCAAGGCCCGTGAGCGCGGCACGCAGCGCGACCTCGCTGTCGACGTTCTCCGGCCGGTGCAGGGTGGCCAGCACGAAGCGCTCCTCGGCGACGCCGTACCGACGCCGGAGCTCGGCTCGACGGGCGCCGTCGGGCACCATGCGCTGGACGGCGTCGACCACCGTGTTGCCCGTGACGGCGATCCGCGTCCACGGGATCCCCTCGGCGGCGAGGTTGTCGGCGGCGAGGGTCGTCGGTGCGAGGCACAGGTCGGCTAGGTGGTCGATCAGGACGCGGTTGTGCTCTTCCGGCATCGCCCGGTCGTG
>CAZBBU010000431.1:0-1727 GCA_964489965.1 uncultured bacterium | reverse complement strand
GGTGGTGGCCACGCCCGGGCGTGCGCTGGACTATATGCGCCAGGGAATCCTGGACCTGTCCGCCATCCGGATGGTCGTACTCGATGAAGCCGACGAGATGCTGTCGATGGGCTTCGAGGAAGACGTGGAAACCATGCTGGCGGCCACGCCCGAAGGCCGCCAGACCATGCTGTTCTCGGCGACCCTGCCCGGCTGGGCCCGTCACCTATCGGAACAGTACCTGAACGATCCGTACCAGGTGAACGTGGTTGCCAGCGAGGAAGTTACCTACGACGAACTGGCCATAGAGGCGCCCGGCCGCAACCGCCTGAACCTGCTGGCCGACGTGCTCAACGTCTACGGTGGCGGCCGCGCCATCGTGTTCACGCACACCAAGGCAGAAGTCGACGAGATCGCCCAGGGCCTTGACGCCGTGGGCATTCCCGCGGAGGCCATCCACGGTGACCTGAACCAGGTGCAGCGTGAGCGCGTGGTCGAACGCTTCCGTCGCGGTCAGCTGTCCGTGCTGGTGGGTACCGATGTCGCCGCCCGCGGCCTCGACATCCCCGAAGTCGACTCCGTGGTGCACTACCGCATACCCAGCCAGTCCGCCAGTTACCAGCACCGGTCCGGCCGTACCGGCCGTGCCGGGCGCAGCGGTACCGTGGTCATCCTGTTCGGCAAGAACGAGCGTCGCAAGCTGCAGATGCTCGAACGGGCAGTGAGACGCCGTTTCGAGATCACCCGCGCCCCGACTCCTGACGAGGTGCAGGCCAGCAAGCTGTCCGGCCTGCTGCTCCGCATCGAGGGTCAGGCGCCGGAGGACCGTAAGCCCTGGCTCGCCATCGCCGAACAGTGGATAGAGGAAGGCAGGTCAGGTGAGATCGCCGGCCTCTTGACGCTGCTGCTGGGCGGTGCGCCGGACGAGCAGAGCCTGCTCACCGGTGAGCCCGGTCAGGTGACCCTGCTGCTGAGTGGAGCGCGCCTGACGCCGCCCCATGTGGTGCGCCTGCTCAAGGACTCCGGAGCCAGCCAGATCGGCCGGATAATGCCGATCTGGGACGGCGCGGTGGCGGACGTGCCTGAGCGTGACGTGGCCGGCCTCATCGGCCGGGAGATCGAAGGCATCAAGGTGAGCCGCGCCACCCACATCCCGCCGCCCCCCAGCGGACGCGGTGGGCCCGGTGGCAAGCGTCCTGACCGCGGCCAGGGCAGTGGCGGTTACCGCCGCCGCAACCGCCCGCAGGGCGAATGGCGCCGCAACTGACCTGACGGTCAGGGCCAGAGGAAAGCGGTCCCGGTCAGCTGACCGGGACCGCTTCGCATTGTGAGTCTGTGAGCCTGGATCAGGCGCGAGCCATGGCGATGAAGCGCTGCACCTCGCTGATGCGCTCGGTGATCTTGATGCCGCGCGGGCAGGCTTCGGTGCAGTTGAACGCCTTGCGGCAGCGCCACACGCCGTTGGGCGCCTGCATCGCCTGAAGGTGCTCATGCGGCGCCGTATCACGCGAATCGAAGATGAACCTGTGCGCGTTCACGATGGCCGCCGGGCCGATGTAGCGGCCGTTGGTCCAGAACACCGGGCAGCTGCTGGTGCAGGCCGCGCAGAGGATGCACTTGGTGGTGTCATCGAAGATCGCGCGGTCCTCCGGGCTCTGCAGGCGCTCCGCAGGCGGCGGGGCTTCGTCGTTGATCAGGTAGGGCTTGACCGCCTTGTAGGCGTCGAAGAACGGCTCCATGTCCACGAT
>CAZBBU010000430.1:0-1730 GCA_964489965.1 uncultured bacterium | reverse complement strand
AGGACGAGGGTGAAGCCGGAACCCCAGAGAACTCGGAAAATGAGGGAGCGGCGCAGCCCGACGGTGCACCTGCACCGGCCGATGCCGGCAACCAGGATCCCGGCGGCCAGGACGGCCCGGCACCGGATGCGGGTCTGAGCGAAGGCGACGGCGCCGGCGGAGGTGCGGGCGCCGAGGTGATTGACATGGAGGCCCAGCGCCCAGGCGAAGCCGGGGGCGAGGAGGAACTGCTTGAAGGCCTGCTGAGCGGCTCCGAAGTGAATCTGGGGGGAGACATCCGCTTGCCTGGCTTCAGCGACGTGGAACTGCCACCGGGCGTCTCACCAGGTCAGCTGGGCCAGGCTGTGGAACGTTCGCTCACCGAAGGTACGGTGCCGCTTGAGTATCAGGAAGTCATCCGTAATTACTTCCGCTGACTCTGGAGTACTCCACCGGCCAGCCAGTCGAGCTCTGAAGCGAGGGCCGACGCAACGTCACGCAGTGCCTGTTGTGCCAGCGCCTGTCGCAAGGGTTCCTGGCGCTCGTCAACGAGCGGCTGGCTGCTGGGCTGTGACCTGCTGTCAGTCAGGGTTCGACTGTCGAAACTCGCGAGCTCACTCCCCTGACGGTCAAGGACATGCACCCGCACGCCAGTGGAAACCGTGATGTCAAGTCGGTCGTTACGCTCGGTGACGGTACGCTCAAAATCGTTCACCCCGACCAGCACTGCCCAGCCCGCACCCAGGCTCCTGGCTATGCGCGCCGCTGAACCCCAGGCCCTGTCGCTGTAAAGATCCCGTTGCCGCTCCTGGGCACGCACTGGTGCGGACCAGTGAATATCGAAAGCACAGCAGCCGGGTGTTGCCGCCAGTTGCCGGGCAAGCTCGTCGGCGAGGCCGGCCACGGCATTCTCGGTTGGTCCGTTTACCAGCACGACGGAGTTCGGATCGCTTGCCTGGTTCGCGGTCGGGACACAGGCGCCGAGGAGCAGCAGTGTGATCAGGGCGGTCAGTTGGGCGATCTGCTTCATACCCGGATTATGCAACGGTGCGACCCTGGGGATTGAGGCATGGCTGCCAGTCAATCATGAAGTTTCACGTCGGCGCGGCTCAGGTCAACCAGGGATTCACGGAACGCAGGCAGCTGGTCTGTGGGCATCTCGACCTCCAGCTCCAGGCCTTCCGCTCCGAAGTCCGATGAGACCGTCCTCACGTCGGGCTGGTCTGCCACGAACCTCAGCACGGAGTCGACCAGGGCGAACGGCACCGTGGCCCGGACCGAACCCAGCTCCCGCACCAGTCGCTCACCGGCAAGATCCAGGGCTTTGGCTACTGCGCCCGAGTAGGCTCTGACCAGCCCCCCGGCGCCGAGCTTGGTTCCCCCGAAGTAGCGGGTGACCACGGCGACCGAGTTGTGCAGCTCACGTCGCAGCATAACCTCGAGCATGGGCCGGCCGGCTGTACCACCCGGTTCCCCGTCATCAGAGAAGCGGAGCACCTCCCCGAAGCGCCATGCCGAGCAGTGATGGCTGGCGTCGGGATGCACACTCCGGGCCTTTTTCACCAGCTCGGTTGCATCCTGTTCCCGCTCGATCGGGGCGACCCAGGCGATGAACCTGGAGCCTTTCACCAGCTCGGTGTGCTCCGTGAACTGTTTGACGGTCAGGTAGTCCATTGACAGCATTGTGACACCTGCACTGAGAGTGCACGGATCCCGCTGACTGCGTGATAGCCTTTTAGCCTGAACGGAGG
>CAZBBU010000429.1:0-1733 GCA_964489965.1 uncultured bacterium | reverse complement strand
CAGCAGTTTCAGCATCGCGTTCCGTGGCTTCACTCCCGGCTGGCCTTTGAAGGCAGTATCGAAATCCAGGTAAAGTCCGCCCGCACCGAACAGTCCTGACTGACCGGCCACGGCCAGCACTGCCTCCGGTGTCAGGTCCTCAGCCAGCTCGGTGAACTCGCCGACCTCGGGCCTCAGCTGACGCAGCAGTGACCGGGCAGCACGCGTAGCCAGGAACGGGTCTCCGCTGAAACTGTGAATCATGCAGCGATGGTAGCGTGCGGTGCCCTTGCCTGCAGTGACTCGCGGAACTCATCCACGCTGCCGAAACGTTCCTCCGGGTCGCGTTTGAGTGCCCGCTGCAGCAGCGCGGCGAACGGCGCGGCCATGCCGGTCGGCTCGGCCAGCCGGACGCTTTCATCACCCAGCAGGAAACGCAGTGCGTCAGCCCCGTACGGAGGCTGGCCCGTCAGCATGTGGTGCAGTACCGCGGCGGCCCCGTAGATGTCGGAACGCGGGTCGTTACGCACTCCCCGGAACTGTTCGGGTGCCATGTAGCCCGGCGTGCCCATCATGGCGTGTTCGCTGGTGATGTTGGCCAGCGCCAGGTCCTTGGCGAAACCGAAGTCCGTGAGCAGCGCCTCGCGCCCACGGATCAGGATGTTGGAAGGCTTGACGTCCAGGTGGATGACGCCCTGCGCGTGCGCGAACGACAACGCCGCCAGGACCCCGTCCATGATTTCCAGGATCCGGCCCAGTTCCAGGCGGGATTCATCAATGAGTTCCGCCAGGTTGATCCCGGGGCAGTAGGCGTACACCAGGGCGTCATCAATCACGCCCAGGAGGGGAACGATGTTGTCATGTTTGAGGCGTCCCGCTACCTCAGCCTCGCGGACAAGCCGGCTGCTGAGCTGTGCTGAAGCGCCGACTACCCGTTTGGTGACGACGAGCCGGCCATCCCAGCGTGCCAGTTCGATTCTCACCGGTCCGTTGTGTGACAGAACCCGGATCGTGCTCAACACTGTTCGCAAATTAACACATTCCCCTCATCTTGTGCTGATTAAGGTCTCAGGGACCAGCAGTGGTACCCGGACGGCTCCGGATTCGCTGGTCATGCGCACCCGGTAGCCGTGATCCTCCAGCCGCCGGATGACGGTCGGATGCGGATGGCCGTAATTGTTTGCACCGACCGATATGACTGCCGTATGTCCCGACACGGCCCGCAGCAGCCGTTCCGAGCTCGAGAAGCGTGAGCCGTGGTGCGGCACCGTCAGCACGCCGGCCGTCCGGAAGGCCAGGAGCGCCTCGGTGGGCGCGGATACTTCGCCGGCCAGCACCGCCACCGGCACGCCACGCCACAGCACGTTGAAGACGAGTGAGTCCTCGTTGGCCTCACCTGTGGCCACCGGTCCCGGATTCAGCACCTGCAGTTGCAGTTCACCCAGCCTGATGGCCTCACCGCGTCTGAACGAGCGCACGGGAACGCCGTTGCGCTCGGCCGCAGCCAGCAGTTCCTGGAACAGGTCCCTGTCAGGATCCTGCACGCCCAGGGCCAGCAACTGCACGGGCATGCTGTCGAGCACCGCGGGCAGGCCACCGATGTGATCAGCGTCCGCGTGCGTGGCCACCAGCAGGTCAAGTTGCAACCGTACACCCAGCAGCACCACGCCTACACGCAGCAGCCGCTTAGCGGCGAAACGTGCCCCGGGCGCGAACCAGGTGGGGCGTCCAATGACGGCCCTGACGGCTACGCC
>CAZBBU010000428.1:0-1747 GCA_964489965.1 uncultured bacterium | reverse complement strand
GGTAATCACCCTCGGTGAAGCCGTGCAGTTTGCCGCGACCGGTCTCCAGGGTGAAGTGCCGCTCCAGTCGTGTCTCCCGCCCGTCAGCGCTGAGGCTGCGGACACCTTCTGTCTCGCGGATGGCCAGCTCCAGTGAGGCGAGGCGCAGCCGCACCGGTCCTGCCAGCTTGACAGTCACGGCCGTTGCACCTTCCGGTACCTTCTCCAGCGCCAGCAGCGGATTGACGCCGCCCAGCACACCACCATCCAGTTTGGGCCCGCTGGCCTGACCACCGACCGACTTGGGCAGGAAGCGGGCAGCCTTCTCGTAGAAGGCCCGCATCAGGCCAGTGAACTGCTGCACATCACGGTCGAATACCTGCTTCTGGTGCCGCTCGTAGGCCAGTACGGCCTGGAGGCGTTGTTCCAGTTCCCGCCGCTGGCTGATGCGCTCTTCTTCCGGGAGCCATTCGCGACCGAGTTCCTGGATTGCCAGGCGCAGTTCCCGGCTGCCGGGTTCCTTGCGGTTGAGGGGCGAGTACTTGCCCGCGTACGGATCCGCTGCCACAGCCATGGCCGCGCGCTGCACGTAATCCAGGGAGAGTTCCCGCGGCAGTTCCAGTCCCTCGAGTACCGTGCCGGGCTCACCCAGTTCCATCACGGTGGAGAGTATCTCGCGCACCAGCTCCACGAGGCTGTCAAGGTCATCAACGGACACCAGGGCGTCATCCCTGGCAGGCATGGCTTCAGTGACCCGGAAGCCGGAAAGGTTGGCGTCATTTCGGTACTCGCCGGCAGCCCCGTAGCGGAGCAGGTTGCGGTGCGTGGCGTACAGCAGCCTGGCCGTGAAACGGTCACGTTCGGCCCTGAGCGAGGCCGCCACTTTGGTCATGAAGCGGTCCAGTTCCAGCCACCAGACAGCCACCGCAAGCTTCTGCAGTGCCGTCTGCTCCGCGACAACTTCCGGGTCAGGAGGCGGTGGCGCGGCAGCCGGCGGAACCTCACTGAGCTGCTCCTGCCGCAGCAGGCGCACGGCCGGACGCTCCTCGGTGAGGATCGGGGGTTTGCCGTCCAGCGATTCCAGGTTCCCGCCCAGCACCAGGTCATCAAGGCTGTGCGAGGAGTCCGTGAGCTTCTTGGGCGTCTCACCTATGGTGCGCAGCTGCTGACCCAGTTCCACCAGCCGTCTGCGGCCGGCGTCGTCCAGCGAGCCGGCGGCGCGGGTCAGCCGGTCATGCAGATCCCAGGCCGAGGCAACGCCGCCGCGTGGCACGCGGCCAGCGGCCAGATCCCTGACCTTGTACTCGAGCAGCTCCAGAGCCTCGAACTCATAACCGGGCATGACACCCAATATAAGGGCTTGGGTGCCGGAACTGCTGTGCAATGTCCACAATCGGTCATCCGGGCCGAATCTGCTTGACGGTGCATGCACAATGATTCACAATGTCGGTACCGGCAGGAGTCGCCGGCTGGAGGATCCGTGCCACACATAATCGCAGAACCCTGCATCGGCACCAAGGACCGTTCCTGTGTGGACGTGTGCCCCGTCGAGTGCATTTATGAGGCGGACGATCAGCTCTACATACACCCCGAGGAGTGCATCGACTGCGGCGCCTGCGTGCCAGCCTGCCCGGTCAGCGCCATCTTCCCTGAGGAGGACGTTCCCACGGAATGGATCTCCTTCATCAAGAAGAACTACGACCTCTCGGGCCTTTGAGCCTCGTCATACTGCAATTCGTCGCCCCGGCTGATTTCGGCCGGGGCGACC
>CAZBBU010000427.1:0-1750 GCA_964489965.1 uncultured bacterium | reverse complement strand
CAGCTCCACGCGCCTGAGCAATTGGCCCGGACTCATGCCCATGCCCCGGCCGGCCTCGGTGGCCGCGCGCGGGACGCCCGCCAGGCCGGTGTAGGTGTTGCGCACTATCGGCAGCAGGGCGTACAGGGTAAGGGCGATCAGTGCCGGCGTGCTGCCGATGCCCCTCACCCCAAGTTCGTTGAGCGGCTCACTCCAGGCGGGCAAGCCGGGAACCGTGCCTCCACCAAGCAGCGCGGCGAACGCGCCATTGACGACCACCGCGAGCAGCACCGCCAGCAGTGCACCGGGTGCGATCGGCAGCAGCGTCAGCAAGCGGGTCAGGAAACGCCAGGGATTCCGTTGGTTCCAGCCCTGGCGTCGGATCATGAGAACAGCTGCAAGCGCGATCGCGCCCGCGATCACAACCAGCAGCGCCGTGCCCGTGCTCATCGTGCGGCCGAGCTGCGCCAGTGGCGCCACCAGCAACCCGAACAGCGCCAGTGACGGCAACGTCTGGACCAGTCCCGCGCCCGGCAGTACCCAGCTGGCCACAGTCTCGTCGCGCCAGGCAGCGATTGCCGCGGGAACACCTATCAACGCGGCAACGCTCAGGCTGGTGCCGGACAGCGCCAGGTGACGCGCCAGCTCGGCACGGAAGTCGCCGCCCTGGTTCACCAGTTCGCGCACCAAACCCAGGTCCGAGAACGCACCGTCCACTGCCAGCCAGCCGAACGCCAGCAGCAGGGGCGCCAGCATCAGCGGGCGGAAGCGCCTGGGCACCTCACTGACTGCTCCGAACATGGTCACGTAGCTGGCGAGCAGCGTCAGCCAGACGCCGCCCTCGAGCGAGACACGGGCACTGGCGGGGGCGCCAGCTGCCAGGTCACGCGCACCGGCGGCCCCGAACAGCAGCGCGGTCACGAAGGCGCCGGTCGTGACCAGGGCCAGCAGCCAGCTGCGCGCTCGCCACCTGCTGAGCGCAAGCGCGGCTGCCGCCAGCCACAACCCCAGCAGCACGCCGGCTGCGAACGGGTCAAGGCTGAAGGCCGTGTGGGACTCACCCAGTACCAGCCGGTTGGCCTTGAACAGCAGCCAGCCGGGACTCCACGGGCCCAGTTCCAGCAGCGCCAGTACACCAAGTGCGCTGCCGACCAGCGCCACCGGGTTACGGGGCGGGAGGTTCAACCGCGGCGGGCGTTACTGCAGGAAACCGCGACTGCGGAGGAAGTCGCTGGCCACGGTGGCCGGGTTCTCGCCGTCAACTGCCACGCGGCCGTTGAGCTGCGAGAGCGTTGCCTCGTCCAGCACGGCGAACACGGGGTCAACAATGTCGGCCAGCTGCGGGTAGGCTTCCGCCACTTCCGCCCGGACGATCGGGGCGGGCTGATAGATGGCCACGGCTCCCTCCGGATCGGTGAGAGCCACCAGTCCCAGCGCCGACAGGGCACCATCCGTGCCGTAGGCCATCGCGGCGTTGACGCCGTCGGTGCCGCGGGCTGCCGCGGTCTCGGTCTGGGTGGTGTTGCCGCCGGCCAGGATCACCAGCTGTTCACGCGTCACCTCGAAGCCGTAAGTGCGCTCGAAGGCGGGCAGGGCGTCATCGCGATCCACGAACTCCTGGCTGGCGGCCAGCTTGAACTCCCCGCCGGCGTTCACGTAGCGGGCCAGGTCAGCGATGGTTGCCAGGTCGTGTTCCTCGGCCAGAGCGGCTGGCACGGCGATGGCCCAGGTGTTGTTCGCGGGCGAGCGGCCCAGCCAGACCACTCCGTTC
>CAZBBU010000426.1:0-1772 GCA_964489965.1 uncultured bacterium | reverse complement strand
GCATGACCAAGCTGGTCAACGACCTGCTGGAGCTGGCCCGGGCCGATGCCGGTTTCTCCATAGACCTTGAACCCATGAACCTGGTGGAAGTTGCCGAGGCGGTGCACATGGAAGTGGCGCCGGTGGCCGGCAACGCCCAGATCACCGTCAGCGCGGCCGAACCGGTGCTGGAAGTGATGGGTGACAGCACCAGGCTCAAACAGGTACTGCTCAACCTGGTGCAGAACGCCCTCAATGCCGGCGCCACCGTCATCAACCTGTCACTCAGCCAGGACCGGCTTGGCGTGCAGCTGGAACTTCTTGACAACGGCCCCGGAATACCCGAAGGCGCGATTCCGCATCTGTTCGACCGCTTCTACCGGGTGGACGGCGCGCGTTCAACCAGGGGCAACGGCAGCGGCCTGGGCCTGGCGATCGTGAACTGGATAGTTCAGCAGCACGACGGCCTCGTGGAGGTCGAGTCGAAACTCGGAGAGGGTACCGTGTTCCGCATCCGGCTTCCCCGCAGCCGCAGCTGAACCCGGCCCACAGCTCTCAGTCGAAAATGATCTCCACCCCGCTGCCAGAGGTGATCCTGCCGATCTGATGCAGCGGTTCACCGGCCAGGCCGCGGGCCTGTTCCAGGTCGGACTCGGCCATGACCAGCAGGAAGCCCGCGCCCATGTTGAAGACGTCGAACATCTCGCGGCTGCTCACCTCGCCGCGCTCCTGAATCAGGCTGAAAATCGGCGGGACGGGCCAGCTGCCGCTGTCAATCCGCGCCTTGAGGCCTTCGGGCAGCACTCGCACCAGGTTGCCGGGAATGCCGCCGCCTGTGATGTGCGCCATACCGTGAATCAGGCCGGCGTCCAGCAGAGGGCGCACTGCCGGGCCGTACGATCTGTGCGGCACCAGCAGCGCATCGGCCACACTCGGTCCATCCGGCTCCGCAGCAACCACTGGTTCCAGGTAACCGCCGTCAAGTGCGGCACGGGCAAGACTGAAGCCATTCGTCTGCAGCCCGCCGCTTTGCAGTGCCACCACCACATCGCCTTCACGAATGCGGCTGCCGTCAATGATCTGATCCCTGCCGACGATGCCGACCATGGTGCCCACCAGGTCCAGCTCTCCGCTGCGGTATACACCGGGCATCTCGGCGGTCTCGCCACCCAGCAGCGGCATACCGGCCGCGCGGCAAGCCTCAGCTGCCCCCCGCACAACCCTGGCGATCAGCTCCGGCGACAGCCTCGAACTGGCGATGTAGTCAAGGAAGAACAGTGGCATTGCGCCCTGTACAAGGATGTCGTTGAGGCAGTGATTCACGATGTCCTGCCCCAGGCCCTCGACCCGGTCCAGCTGGGTGGCCACGATGGTCTTGGTGCCCACCCCGTCCGTGCTGGCCACCAGCACCGGTCGGTCCGGCATGTCGCGGAGTTCGAACAGCCCGCCGAAGGCACCAAGGCCGGCGAGTACCCGGTCGTCGTATGTCGAGATTACCGCCTGGCGAATGCCGTCCAGCGTCTTTTCGGCGGCGTCCAGGTCAACGCCCGCGGCCTGATAGGAACTCTTGCTCATCACAGGGATTGTACCTGCACTGGCTACACTTGAGGCATGCCACTGATAGCCGAAGTGCTGCTCCCCCTGCCGCTTCCACCGTTCAGTTACCTGGTGCCGTTCGGCAGTGAAGCCGGGCCGGTAGGGGGTCGGGTAGTGGTGCCCTGGCAGGGCGCACTCAGGACCGGTATCTGCACCGTGATCAGGGAGGCGCCGCTGGCAGCCGGCCTCGAGCTCAA
>CAZBBU010000425.1:0-1781 GCA_964489965.1 uncultured bacterium | reverse complement strand
CAGGCGCTGGAGATCATCCAGGGCACGGCGATGCCGCTGCCTGCAGGCGCCTGCACCGCACCCGCCCTGACGGGCCAGTGTGGCGCCGGGCTACTCGATGCCCATGCAGCCGTGCTGGCCGCCCAGGGTGGCGGCGGAAGCCCGGACCCGGGACCGACCGATCCCGAACCGACGGATCCCGACCCCACCCCTTGGGAACCGGACCCCGGTACGCCGAACCCGGGCGGACAGGAACCACAGGGCGCGATGATCGTGGCGGCCTTCCAGGTGGACGCCCAGGGCCAGCCGGTCATGACAGGCAACCAGACCAGCGACACCCCCCTGTCAGGCTTCAGTTTCCAGGCGCTGAGCGGCACTACCTACGTGGAGGCATGGTCCGACGAGAACCGCAACGGCATCATAGACACGGGGGACTACCTGGGCGCCCACCCCTTCCCCATCATTCTGATGGCCGGCAGCAGCAAGGAAGGCGTGACCGTGAACATGAACCTCGTCACCGCCACCTCAGGCGTTGATGCCGACCGGGCCGCCAGGCTGGAGGCGCTCCTGGACTGAGCGCACGAGACAATGGTGGCTGTGCGCGGGGCGTTGCGTGAAGGTGACCAACGCCCCGCATGCTGCCGTGGCTGCGGTGGCAAGCGCCCGTGAACAGTCAGGTGACGTGGCTGCGCCCTATCATTGAAGCGGCAGCGGAGGGCGGGCAGGCTTCTGGTCCGTGTGAGCCAGACCGCCGCGGAAGGGAGCAACCATGACTGACATTCCGGTTATCAGGCTTGCCGGAGGCACCGAGATCCCGCAGGTGGGCTTTGGCGTTTACAAGATTCCCGAGGCAGAGACGGCCAGGGCCGTGGGGGAAGCCATCGGGCTCGGCTACCGCAGCATCGACACCGCAGCGGTGTACGGGAACGAACGCGGCGTGGGCGAGGGCATCAGGGCCAGTGGCGTGGACCGGCAGGAACTGTTCGTGACCACCAAGCTGTTCCGTGGGGCCATGGGTCACGACAACGCGCTGCGTGAGTTCGACGCCAGCCTGGAGCGACTGGGCCTTGACTTTGTGGACCTGTACCTGATCCACTGGCCGATGCCCGCCGAGGACCTGTACGTGGAGACCTTCCAGGCGCTGCTGGAGATCAGGGAAAGCGGGCGCGCCCGGGAAGTGGGAGTCTCCAACTTCCAGATTCCCCACCTCCAGCGCCTGAAGGAAGCCACGGGCGTGTTCCCGGCCATCAACCAGATCGAACTGCACCCGTGGCTTCCGCAGGCGGAACTGAGGTCGTTCCACAGCGAGCACGGTATCGCCACCGAAGCCTGGAGTCCTCTGGCCAAGGGCGGTGAGAACCTGCACAACCCCGTCGTCAGGGAGATCGCCGAGAAGCACCAGCGCACGCCGGCCCAGATACTTCTGCGCTGGAGCGTGCAGCTCGGCAACATCGTCATTCCCAAGAGTGTCACGCCCAGCCGCATGGCCCAGAACCGCTCGCTGTTCGACTTCGAGCTGTCGAATGAGGACTTCAGCCTGCTGGGCACCCTCAACAGTGGCATGCGCACCGGACCCAACCCGGACACTTACACCGGCTAAAGCCAGCCGTTGTCCCGCGCTATCCGGGCGGCCTCGATGCGGTTGCCGGCACCGAGTTTGCTGATGGCTTCGGACAGGTAGTTCCGCACCGTGCCATCGGAGAGGCCCAGCTCCCGGGCGATCTCGGCGCTGCTGGCACCGTCGGCCGCCCGGCGCAGCACCTGGCGCTCGCGGTCAGTCAGCGGGTCGGCCTCGCTCCAGG
>CAZBBU010000424.1:0-1784 GCA_964489965.1 uncultured bacterium | reverse complement strand
CCGGCCGAAGGCGCGGCCCTGTCCCACGCGATCCTGGAGCAGGTGCTGCGCAACGGTTCGATGGGCCTTGTGACCACCCACCTGGCACCTCTCAAGGTGTTCGCCAGTGAGACGCCCGGCGTTCTGAACGCGGCGATGCGGTTTGACGTGGAACTCCTGCAGCCCACCTTCGAGATGGTGCGGGGCCAGCCGGGTCGAAGCTACGCACTGGCGATCGCGGAGCGGCTGGGCCTGCCGGATCAGCTGCTGGAGCGGGCGGCGGAAGTATTGGGACCCGAGGGGGAGCGGCTCGAGGGCCTGCTGGAGACACTGGAGAAGCAGCGTGAACAGCTGGCTGACGAGCTGGGCCGTCTGGAAGCGGAACGGAAGCAGGCGGTAGCGGAGGCGACGCTGCTCCGCTCGCAGATCGACCGGCTCAGGCACAGCGAGGAAGAGCTGATGGCGGAGGCGGCCCGCAAGGCCGACAGGATGCTGCAGCGCACGATGCAGCAGGCCAAGGATCTGAAACGCACGGCAACCAGCAAGCCTGAGGCACGCGCCGGTGCGCTGCAGGAGATCCAGAAACTGCGTGAACAGGCCAGGGAACAGGGCAGCCTGGGCAAGGAACGCAAGCAGAAGGTAGTGCGGCAGCAGGTCAAGGCCAGGCTCGAGGTCGGGGCCCGCGTGGAAGTGCCGAGTTACGGGGCGAGCGGCCAGGTGGTTGAACTGCGCGGTGATCAGGTGGTGGTCCAGCTGGGACTGCTCAAGGTGACAGTGGACGCGGCTGCCGTGCGTATGCTGCAGCCCGAACCCAGGCGTGCCGCGCAGCCGAAGACGGGTCTGAACATGGGCAGTACGGGCGACACCACCGTGGAACTGAACATCCGCGGTCAGAGGGTGGAGGCCGGCCTGGAGGCGCTCCAGGACTTTCTTGACGAGTCGCATGCGCTCAAGCGCACGGGCGTGCGGATCCTGCATGGCAAGGGCACCGGCACTCTGCGTGACGCGGTACGGCGCTTCCTTAAGGATGATCGCCGGGTGGAAAGCTTCAGTGACGCCCCACCATATGAGGGTGGGCATGGTGTGACCGTGGCGCAGCTTCGCAACTGACAGCACCGGCCTGCGCTGTACCATGCTAGGCATGGCCAAGGAAGAGAAACAGTATGTGATTGACGCGCTGGCCGAAGACTCGTGGCGCATGTTCCGCATAATCGGCGAGTTCGCCCATGGTTTCGAGACCATGAGCGATGTCTCCAAAGCCGTGACCATCTTCGGCTCCGCTCGCCTCAAGGCGGACAACCCCTGGTTCGGCCAGGCGGAGAAGCTGGCAGCCGAACTGGCACGCGAAGGCTACACCGTCCTGACGGGTGGCGGGCCCGGCATCATGGACGCTGCCAACAAAGGCGCGATCGAAGCCGGCGGGCGCAGCATAGGACTGAACCTCACCCTGCCGCACGAGCAGGCCCCGAACGCTTATCAGACGGACAGTGTGGGTTTCAAGTACTTCTTTGTGCGCAAGGTGATGCTGGTCAAGTACTCAACCGCCTTCGTCGTGTTCCCCGGCGGTTTCGGCACCATCGACGAACTGTTCGAGGCACTCACCCTCATCCAGACCAAGATGATCATCCCGTTCCCGGTCTACCTGATCGGTGTGGAGTACTGGCGCGGCCTGCTGCAATGGCTGCAGGGCACCCTGGTGCGCCACGGCACGATCAACCAGAACGACCTGCATCTGTTCAAGGTGGTCGATGACCTCAGCTCGATTCCCGCCGAGATTGAGGAGTATTACCGGAGCGTGCACGAGG
>CAZBBU010000423.1:0-1800 GCA_964489965.1 uncultured bacterium | reverse complement strand
GCGGCAGTGCTCCATGTGCCCGGCGTGCTTCTCGCACTCGGCGCCGCACACCTGGAGCGTTACCTTAAGGGTCAGCCGCTGTGCAACGTGGTGGACAAGCGCGCCGGGTACTGAACACATACAGAAGGCTCCGACCAGCGTGGTCGGAGCCTTCTCGCCCATCAGGACTCAAGCTTCAGTTCTCGTTCTCCACGTACTGCCACGGCACGGCGGTAGTGTAGTCGACCGTTTCCCGGTAGGTGACCACGTCAGCCGTGATGTTGACCACTTCCGTCACCACCCGGTTCCAGCCGCGGGCCAGGTTCAGGTCAGCCACGTAACGGTGCCCGCCTGAGGCTGCCTGGTCGTTGATGCGGATGCGAGTCGGCTCGTTGGCATACACGTAGGCGGCGTACATGTCACCGACCTCGTAGTCCTCTTCCGGGTCGACCTGCGTGTCCATGGTGATCCAACCGCTGGGCCGCTCACGGCCTTCGTGCACCCCGTACGCATAGATGAATGCGAGGCGGGCCTGTGGGTTGCTGCTTATGACTTCCGGGCTGTAAGTCCAGGCGTCACGGACCGGATAGAGCGCTTCACGCGGAGGTACCTGCAGTTCAAGGCTGAAGCTGCCGTCGGCGCGAATGTCGCCTGTCACGTATGTGGTCTCGTTGCTGCCAACCTGAAAGGTCACCTCGATGGTGCCGGCGGGACCCTCGTAACCAGCCACAGTACCGTTCACCTCGGTTATGCCATCGGCCCTGACCGGCATGGGCGTGGCCGCTTCGCGTTCCGGGACCAGTGCCGCGGGTACCGTACAGGCTGAGAGGCTCAGCACGAGGACGGTGGCGGGAATGAAGGCCTTGAGTGGCGTCAGTCTCTTCATGGTTCCTCCAGGGATTTGTCAAGTACACAGTGAGTCTAACCGCTGGCCAGCGCACAGTCAGGCCGCACAGCCACAATCCCGCCGGTCAGCCCGCGCGCTATGCTCTCCATCGTGCTGTGCCGTTTCGATTTCACTGCCGAAGCCTCACATGCCCCACCTCTGGCGCGCGAGTACCGCGATCCGCTTGCAGTCCTGACGGCGGAACACGCATGCGAGGTTGCCGGGACGCTGGCAAGCGTGGACCGTGCCCTGGCCGCCGGGCGGCACGTGGCCGGTTACGTTTCCTACGAGGCTGCTGCCGCCCTGGACCCTTCGCTGGCCACGAACAACCAGCGACTCCAGGGACTGCCCCTGCTCCAGTTAGGGATCTACCGGCGAGCTCATACCCGGGCAGACCTGCCCGCGGCGTCTGCCGCTGTGAGCGGCTGGCATGAGAGCCAGACTGCCGCCCAGTACGCGGCCGCGATCGCCAGGATCAAGGACCACATAGCCGCCGGTGACACCTATCAGGTCAACCACACCCTCAGGCTGCGGTCGCGCCTGCGGGGCAGCCCGCTGGCACTCTACGGGCAGCTGCTGAGCCGCCAGCCGGCTGGCTGGTCCGCCTACATCGACGCCTCCAGCCATCAGCTGCTGTCATTTTCACCCGAGCTGTTCTTCCTGAAATCAGGCGACCGACTCATCACCCGGCCGATGAAGGGTACTACCCGGCGCTCGACCGACCCGCAGGAGGACGCACTGCTCAGGGTCAGCCTGCTGGCCTCACCCAAAGAACGCGCCGAGAACCTGATGATCACTGACCTGCTGCGCAACGACCTGGGTCGGCTGGCCAGGCCTGGCACGGTTCAGGTGGAACGCCTGTTCGAGGTCGAGTCGCTACCGACCCTTCACGCGCTGACTTCCACCGTGACGGCACAACTGGCTGAGGAGGCCGG
>CAZBBU010000422.1:0-1805 GCA_964489965.1 uncultured bacterium | reverse complement strand
GTTGACCGGGTGGAACAGCTGGCCATCGACCGGGCCAAAGAGCTGTTCGGCGCCAAGTGGGCAAACGTTCAGCCACACTCCGGCTCGAGCGCCAACCTGGCCGTCTACGAGGCCCTGCTGGAACCCGGTGACACGGTGCTGGGCATGGACCTGGCCCACGGCGGCCACCTGACCCACGGCTCACCCGTCAACTTCAGCGGCAAGCGCTACAACATGGTGGGCTACCCGGTGGACCGTCAGACCGAGCAGATCGACATGGAGCACGTCCGCGAGCTGGCCCTGGAGCACAAGCCCAGGATGATAATCGCCGGCGCCTCGGCTTACCCACGCAGCATCGATTTCAAGGCCTTCCGCGAGGTCTCTGACGAGGTCGGCGCCTACCTGATGAGTGACATCGCGCATATCGCCGGCCTGGTCGCGGCCAAACTCCATCCGGATCCCGTCCCGTATTCACACGTGGTGACCACAACTACCCACAAGACCCTGCGGGGGCCACGCAGCGGCATGATCCTGTCCAATGACGAAGAGCTGGGCCAGAAGATCGACCGCATCATCTTCCCCGGCCTGCAGGGCGGACCGCTGGAGCATGTCATCGCCGGCAAGGCCGTCGCGTTCTTCGAGGCGCTGCAGCCGGACTTCCGCGATGACCAGCAGCGCACCATCGCCAACGCCAAAGCACTGGCCGAGGCGCTGGAGGCACGCGGTTACCGCATAGTTTCCGGTGGTACGGACAATCACCTGCTGCTGATCGACCTGCGCCCCAAGAACATGACCGGCAAGAAGGCCGTCGACCTGCTTGACCCCGTGAACATCACGGTCAGCAAGAGCATGATTCCCTTCGACGAGCGCAAGCCCTGGATCACCTCGGGCGTGCGGGTTGGCACTCCGGCGCTGACCACGCGCGGCTTCGGGGAGGAACACATGGTCGAGGTCGCCAGCTTGATGGACCGCGCGCTCAGTGGCGAGGACGCCGCTGCCGTTCGCGCAGACGTGACCGCACTGGCACGTCAGTTCGGAATGCCATGACGCACAAGATCTGTCTCATTCCCGGTGACGGCATCGGCGCCGAAGTACTGCCCGCCGCCCGACGTGTCCTGGAGGCCACCGGCCTGCCGTTCGAATTCAGCGAGGCTGACGCCGGCTGGGCCGTGTTCGAACGCACCGGCAGCAGCGTCCCTGACGAAACACTTGAAGCCGTCAAGGCCGCTGACGCCACCCTGGCCGGTGCCTTCACAAGTCCCAGCCACAAGGTGCCGGGCCACCAGGGCGCGATCCGCTACATGCGCCGGAAGCTGGACCTGTTCGCCAACCTGCGGCCGGCCCGTTCGCGGCCGGTGAAGGGCGGGTTCGAGGGCGTTGACATGCTGATGGTGCGTGAGAACACCCAGGGACTGTACGTGGAACAGGAACGGCGTTACGGCGACATCGCCATCGCCGACGCGATGGTCAGCAAGGAAGCCAGCGCACGCATCGCGCACATCGCGTTCCAGCAGGCACGCGAGCGGCGCAAGCGCCTGCACATCGTGCACAAGGCGAACGTCCTGCCGCTGTCCTCCGGCCTGTTCCTGGAAACGTGCCGCGAGGTTGCGGCCGACTACCCCGACGTTGAGGCGCTCGACATCATCGTGGACGCCGCCGCCATGAAGCTGGTGCGCGAACCGGGTTCGTTCGACGTGCTCGTCAGCACCAACCTGTTCGGCGACATCCTGAGTGACCTGATGGCCGGCCTCGTGGGCGGTCTGGGCCTAGCACCCAGCGCAAACGTGGGTACTGACAACGCGATTTTCGAGCCGGTACACGGCTCC
>CAZBBU010000421.1:0-1811 GCA_964489965.1 uncultured bacterium | reverse complement strand
AGCTGGACGAGGCGCGAGCCGGCGACGCCGCCTGTTTCCGCGGCCACATAGGCATAATCACCGGTCCGGGACGCATGGTGCATGCCACCGCCAGCGGCATGCGGGTGCGCGAAGAAGACGTGTTCGCACGCGAGGTCCTGAAGGAGAGTTTCCTCGGGGTGGTGCGCTTCGCCTGACCAGGTTCGCCGTGGTACTGTTCTGGGGTAGCTCAATATAACGGAGGTCAGGAATGAAACGAACGTTCGTAACTCTCCTCGCACTGTCCCTGTTCGCGGGTCTGGCGGCAGCACAGGACGACACCATCCGGCTGGGCGTGAACCTTGAATTGTCGGGCAGATTCGCAGTGCTTGGCTCCACCAGCCTTGAAGGCGTGGAAGCAGCTCACCTGCAGAATCCGACGATCAACGGCATCCCCGTTGAGCTGAGCGTGTGTGACAACGCCAGTACCGTGGAAGGCTCCGTGGCCTGTGCCAACCGCTTCATCGATGAAGGCGTGCTGGCCGTGCTGGGACCCATCTCAACCACGCACGCCATCCCTGCGGCAGACACCCTGCAGGATGCCGGCATCATCATGATCTCCAACGGATCCACCAACCCGGCGACCACCCAGGTGGGTGACCACATCTTCCGCATGACCTACACGGACGATTACCAGGGCCGCCTGGCCGCCCGTTACCTGCATGAAGACCAGGGCTTCGAGCGCGTGGCCATCTTCAGGCAGCAGGACGACGATTACAGCTTCGGTCTGGCCAACTTCTTCGACGAGGAGTTCCGCGCACTCGGCGGCGAGACCATCATGCTGGACTACGTCTCCTTCACCGTTGACTTCTCCTCGCAGATCAACGACGTCCGTGGCTTCGACCCCGATGGCTTCTACTTCAGCGGTTTCTGCGCCGAAGGCGCATCACTGATCCCGCAGCTGCGCGGCCAGGGCTTCGACCAGCTGGTCATCGGTGCCGATGCGGCCGATGACTCGCAGTGCCCCGAAGCAGGCGGCGATGCCTTCGACGGCTTCATGTTCACCGGTTTCGGCACCGCAGCAGTCCTCGAGGGTGCCGCTGCCGAGCGTGCTGCCGAGTTCGAGGCCTTCTTCCGTGAAGCCATGCCGGAAGCAACTGACTTCAACGGCTGGACCCTTTCCGGCGCTGACTCCTTCAACGCGATCAAGGCCGCCATCGAAGCTGCAGGCTCCACCGAGTCTGACGCAGTGCTGGCCGAGCTGGCCGCGCTGGACGGCTACCCCGGCGTCTCGGGTGACATCACCTTCCTGGGCACTGACGGTACCCCGGCAGACCGCATGATCGCCTTCTTCCAGCTCAGTGTTCCGGGTGAAGACGGCGCTGACTGGAGCAAGGCCGAGCTGTTCGGTATCAGCACCCTGGGCGGTGAATAAGCCGACCGGCCGTGCAGTACGCAGCTGAAGTTTGATTCAACTTGCCTGCAGGGGCCCGGCGCTCCTGCAGGCAGTTCTGGTTCAGAATCGGGAGTTCATCTTGGCGGCAACAAGCCTGGACAGCGGCAGCAAGACCCGCCGCAGTGCGGTCCCGTACCTGCTGGTGGCGGCGATTCTGCTGCTAATCGGCTGGCGCATCCACTACCTGGTCAACGTGGCGGAAGTACGGACCTACGCGTCGTTCGTGGGCGCGTTGTTCAGCTCACTGCAGCTGGGCAGCCTCTACGCACTGATCGCCCTTGGTTACACCATGGTGTTCGGCATCATCCGGCTCATCAATTTTGCGCATGGCGAAGTATTCATGGTCGGCGCCTTCGTATCTTATTTCCTGTTCAGCAACACCCCTTACTCGCTTCCG
>CAZBBU010000420.1:0-1837 GCA_964489965.1 uncultured bacterium | reverse complement strand
CCAGGCGTGCAGCGGGAACAGCGGCAGCTTCACGGCGAAGGCGGCGGTGAAGCCCAGGAACAGCAGCACCTGGGTTTCAACTGGCAGGGCTGCGGTGGCCGGCAGCAGGTCAGCGATGTGGAAGCTGGCGGCGCCGGAAAGAAGCTTGGTGGCGATGAGCGCAATCAGCATGAGGAAGCCGCCGCTGATGGCATACATGAGGTACTTCATCGCGGCAGCGCGCTTGGCGGAGCCGCCCCACACGCCCAGCAGGATGACGCTGGGTATCAGGGCCGCTTCCCAGCCCACGTAGAACAGGACCAGGTCCTGCGCCAGGAACAGCAGGTTCAGGAACGCCTGCATGATCAGCAGCAGGCCGAGGAACACGCCGGTCCGGTGCGTCACACGGTTGGCCGCGTACCAGATGGTGGGCAGCAGGACGAAGGCGGCGGTGGTCACAAGCACACTGCCGGCTCCCTGGAAGGCGAGGCTGAAGCTCACACCGGCCTGCGGCAACCAGGGCAGGTCCACGGTGCTGCCGGCCTGGGTGTAGAGGGCGACCACGAGGGTGGCGGCGGAAGCGCCGATCGCCAGCAGGCGGGCCAGCCAGCCGCTGCCCAGCACGCTGGTGAGGATGCCGGCCAGCAAGGGGATGAGTAACAGCGCGAGAATCATGCGTAAACTCCGCTCAGCAGGATTATCAGTGCCAGGATGCCGGCACCCGCCAGCATAAGCAGGGCGTACAGGCGTACGTAGCCGTTCTGCAGCAGCACCGCGGTCCGGGCCAGGAAGCCCGTGCGCCTGACGGTGCCGGTGATGCCGCGGTCGATGACCTCACGGTCGAGCAGTGAGGCGCCCTGGGCCACTCCACCGAGTGGCTTCACAACAGCCAGACTGTAGGCGGCGTCAAGCCCCAGTGCCTGCTGCGAGGCCGTGCCGGCCGGAGAAGTACCCAGCCTGCGGGCCAGCGCGCCGTCGCCCCGGGCGTAGATGAACCAGCCGATGCCAAGTCCGATGGCCGCGGCCAGGATCGAGCCCAGGATGACCAGCCATTCGGCGCTGACTGACAGGTGGCTGAAGGTGGCGCCGCTGGCCAACGGCTGTGCCAGCCATTCACTGAACACGTTGCGGCCCAGGAAGGCGGGGATGCCCAGGTAACCGGCCAGCACGCTCAGCACGGCCAGGGTGATGAGCGGGAAGGTCTTGGTTCCGGGTGACTCGTGCACCTTGGCGTAGTCAGCTTCCGACATGCGGGTCTCACCGGCGAACACGCGGTAGTACCAACGGAACATGTAGAAGGCGGTCATGACCGAGGCCAGGAGGAGCAGTGCGTACAGGACCGCAGGGCCGTAATCGTAGAGCAGCTCTCCGGTCAGGGTGTGCAGCAGTATCGCGTCCTTGGAAAAGAAGCCGGACAGCAGGGGCACTCCGCTGATGGCAAGCATGCCTATCAGCGCGGTGGTGCCCGTGACCTTCATGCGGCGGCCCAGTCCGCCCATTCTGGCGATGTCCTGTTCGCCGCCCAGCGCGTGGATGACGGAGCCGGAGGCCAGGAACAGCAGCGCCTTGAAGAAGGCGTGGGTGAAGACATGGAAGATGCCGGCCCAGTAGGCGCCGCTGCCGACGGCCACGAACATGAAGCCGAGCTGGCTGATGGTGGACCAGGCCAGGATCTTCTTGATGTCAGTCTGTGCCAGTGCAGCGAAGGCCGCTATCAGTGCCGTGAGCACACCGATCCAGGCCACCACTGCCGATGCTTCCGGCACGTGCGCGAACAGCGGTGCGCTGCGCGCCACCAGGTAGACGCCGGCGGTGACCATCGTGGCCGCGTGGATGAGTGCCGATACCGGCGTGGGGC
>CAZBBU010000419.1:0-1842 GCA_964489965.1 uncultured bacterium | reverse complement strand
TCGACACCATCGGTGGCATGCTGCTGAGCCGCTTCGGACGCATTCCCCAGCGTGACGAGCACATTACCGTCGGCCCGCTGCAGTTCACCATCCTCAATGCCGATCATCGCCAGGTGAGGCTGCTCCACGTCAGCAGGAGCAATGTTGGCGATGTCGACCCCTGAGGCGACGGCGCCCCACTGGCAGGCTCCGCTGCTGGCCTTCGTGGCCGGCCTGATCGGCCCGCTGGCCTTCAGCCCCGTCGACTGGTGGCCCTGCGGGCTGCTGTCGCTGGCCCTGCTCTACCACACGGTCGTCGACAGCCGTGGCCGCCGTGCTGCCATCATCGCCTGGTGGTACGGCGTCGGCTTCTTCGGAGCCGGCAGCTCCTGGATCTACGTCAGCATCTCGGTCTACGGCAATGCCGGCCCCCTGCTCGCCGCCTTCATCACGCTGCTCTTCGTGCTGGCGATGGCGCTGTTCATCACCCTGCCACTGTGGCTGTGGCGGCGTTATGCGACACAGCGCTGGCACGCGGCCGGCTTCGCCGCCAGCTGGGTACTGGGCGAGTGGCTGCGCACCTGGCTGTTCACCGGCTTCCCCTGGCTGTTCGCCGGCTCCGCACACGTCGACACGCTGCTTGCAGGCGTCGCGCCGGTGTTGGGCGTGTTCGGCATCAGCTTCCTGCTGGCACTGACGGCAGCCCTGCTCACGGACCGCCTGCGCGCGCTGCGGGTTGCGGGCGCAGGCCGACAGGCGCTGCTGCATCCCGCTCCCGCACTGCTCGTCCTCGCCTGGCTGCTGGCCTGGTATGGCACGCGCATCGAGTGGACGGAAGATACCGGGGAACGCCTGAGCGTCGGTGTCGTGCAGGGCAACATCCCCCAGGACCTGAAGTTCCGTTCCGACTACCTGCAGCGCACCCTCGCCACCTATGAACGCCTCAGCGAACCGCTGTGGGCATCCGCCGACCTCGTGGTGTGGCCGGAGACCGCCGTGCCGCTCGCGCTGCAGCAGGCCGGCCCACTGCTCGACGACCTCGCCGTGCGGGCAGCCCTCGATGACAGCGCGCTGCTGACCGGCATCTTCTTCGCCGACGGGCGGACCATCCACAACAGCGTCACGGTGGTGGGTGGGGGCCACGGCCTCTGGCACAAGCAGAAACTCGTGCCCTTCGGCGAATACGTGCCCTTCCATTCCCTGCTGAGCAACCTGCTGCAGCTCTTCGACCTGCCGATGTCCTCGCTGAGCTCCGGCCCCTCCGGTCAGGAAATGCTCCGGGTGCAGGGCCATGCGGTGGCTGCCTTCGTCTGTTACGAAATCGTCTATCCAGGCTTCGTCCGCGACTATGGCCGGGACGCGGCCCTCCTCGTCACGATCAGCAACGACACCTGGTTCGGGGCCTCCTGGGGACCGTGGCAGCATCTGCAGATGGCGCGCCTGCGCGCGCTGGAGCTGGGACGTTACCTGGTACGCGCCACCAATGACGGTGTCTCCGCACTCATCAACGAGCGCGGTCAGCTTCTGGCAGCCTCCCGCCAGTTCGACGAGGACACGCTGTACGGTGAGGTGCGCCTGATGTCCGGCCGCACACCCTTCGGCGCTTGGGGTTCGCTGCCAATTCTGCTACTGTCGTCACTCATTTTTCTCGCTTGCTGGTGTCCAATGGCGGACATTGGCCGCAGTGCTCACAGCCATAACAACAAGAACGACAACTGGCAGTAACAGGAACGGCAAGCCCCGTCCTCCCCGGATGAAACCCAAAGTAGCTGCAACCCTTCCCTGGTCCCGGAGCGGCCGGGACCTGGCCGCCGATGTGCGCTGGGAACTGCGCCACCAGCTCAACACCGTGGCCTCGTACGC
>CAZBBU010000418.1:0-1848 GCA_964489965.1 uncultured bacterium | reverse complement strand
AGTCTATTGATGTGAAGGTCAAGGTCACTCAGGCCAACGGCGCAAACGTGGCCGATGGCACCACCGTCAACAGCACCGTGACACCAGCTTCCAATGGTGATCTGCAGTTCCTGAGCAACGGCGAACTTGGCGGAAGCAGCGGCGGAACCGTGGGTGGCATCGCCAACTTCGTGTTCACCGCGAAAGGCTCGGGTGGCGCGACCACATTGACCTTCTCCACGGCGGATGGCTCGGGGAGATCGGTAACTGCCACGGTGAGCATCGATGTGCAGCCGGCGGAGGACGATTCGTGGAGAATTACGGCGTCTGCCGAAACGACCACGCTTCCAGCAAACAGCTCTACTCCTGTTACTGTCCGAGTGAATCGTGCGGACGGTACGCCAGTACCAGACGGCACTATCGTGCGAGGAACCGCAACGCCAGCAGGCAGCGGGATCATCTATTGCTGGCAGGATGAGATCGACTGTACTGACGGGCCAGGCAACGAGGCAAAGACAGTAGCGGGAATTGCGCGCTTCTGGTTTTACGCTAGCGTCCCGGGAGTGTCGACGGTTACATTCAGTGCCACTGACCCGGTCAGTGATACTGACCCGGATCAGAGTGACAGGATTGTAACCACGGATCTCCAGTTCACCATCACCGACGCCCCAGGTCATCAGGTCGACGTGGAACTTGTTCCCGAAACCATCCCTGTCAATGGGGCAGCCGACGTGAGAGTAAGGGTGCTGAGGCCCGGTGGGCAGCCTGTAGCCGACGGTACCGAGATTGTGGCAACGGCATTTCCTGGTTCACTGGGCACTTTTGAAAACGCAGCTGCCGAAACCGTAGCTGGCTATGCCGCATTCCGATATCAGGCTCAGGGAAGAACAGGCGACGTGGAGATGATCTTCTCCGCGACTCCTTCAAGCTCTGTTCACCCGGTGGTGGCTGCGGCGACGCTGCAAATCGTCGCCACAGATGACGCACGTCTCCAGCTGCAGGCAACTCGTACGACGTTGCCAGTCAATCAGTATCAGATCTTGCCGTTCATGGGTTCGCCCTACATGGCGGAAGTCACCGTGACCGTGAAAGACAGCAACGGCCAGCCCATCAACATGGAAGATGGCATTCAGGTGTCGATCAATCCGGTTGGTAACACCGGCGGCTTCAGTACTTTGGACGACCCGGATACCGAGTGTGATTTGGAAACGCTGGATGGTTGTGAGTTCCTGATCCGCATGGGGCAGGCGCCGGTCGATGTAGTCGCGGGCAAGGCGACCTTGTTCGTGCACTCTCTGGACTTTACCGGCCTGACCACCCTGACTGTGACGACTCAGGATCCGGTATCGGGCACTACGATTGCTGCGGCTCTTGAGTTCGAGATTGTCGCGACCACCCCGGCAACACCGTCACAACTGACACTGAGCACTCCTGACGCACCTATTTACGTGCAAGGTTCCGGTGGCAATGGAAGCGGCTCCCTAGAGGTGGGACTTTTTGATGCCCTTGGCCAACCGGTGCCGGATCCTGAGGCTGGGGCGAACGCCTACAACAACTATCGCCTCGAAATCATCGGCGCCAACCCCGAGCAGACGCCGCGCCTGAACGGCATCAATGCCGCAGGAGTAAGTGTGAGTGGTTCACAGGTCGACCTTCGAACCACGGCCGGCATTGGTGGCGCGAACTTTATCGCAGGCGATGGTGTAGGTTCGTTTGTAATCCGCCTCACCGCCGATCGCGCTGACAACAATATCGACAATGGCATCAGCGATCCGGTCTATATAGAGCGCTCGATCGTGGTGTCCGACGGCCAACTCTACGATCTGGAAATCACCCAGCCTTCGGTCAATGCGCTGACCATCAACCCGG
>CAZBBU010000417.1:0-1850 GCA_964489965.1 uncultured bacterium | reverse complement strand
CCGGGCATGCAGTGCGGATATACGTGCCGTACGGACATGACTGGTACGGTTATTACAGCCGCCGGCTGGCAGAGAGGCCGGCAAACCTGGGCATGGTGATCCGGGGCCTGTTTGGTTGAAAGGAAGTGAACAATGTTGTTTACACCCTATAAGAACGAGCCGTTCAGCGATTTCGGCGATGCGGCCGTTTCAGACGAGCTGAAAGCGGCGCTCAGCCTGGTGGAGTCACGGCTGGGCCAGGAGTGGCCGCTGGTGATCGGCGCTCAGAAGGTCAACTCGGGTGAGTGGCTTGACAGCTTCGACCCCGGTCAGAGCGACCGCCTGGTGGGCCGTGCGGCCGCCGGCAAGGCTGAACACATCGACAGGGCGTTCGATGCCGCTGAGGCGGCTTATGCCACCTGGTCAGCCTTCAGCATGGAGGACCGTTCGCGGGCCCTCATGCGCCTGGCGGCACTCATGCGCCGCAACAAGCACGAGCTGTCCGCCTGGCTCATCTTCGAAGCCGGCTAGAACTGGGCCGAAGCTGACGGTGACGTGGCCGAAGCCATCGACTTCGTTGAGTACTACGCCCGCGAGGCACTGAAACTTGACGGTCCCATCCTGACGGCGGGCCTGCCGGGCGAGGAGAACACCACCTTCCTGCGCCCGCTGGGAACAGGCGTGGCGATTCCGCCGTGGAACTTCCCGCTGGCAATCATGGTGGGCACGGCCATCGGCCCGGTCGCAGTAGGCAACACGGTGATCATCAAGCCCTCGCCCAACACACCCATCATCGCCGGCCGATTCATGCAGCTGGTGGAGGAAGCGGGTTTCCCCGCCGGTGTGCTGAACCTGCTCACGGGCCAGGACGCCGACCTGGGTGACGCGCTGGTTGACAGCACCCGGACCAGGTTCGTGAACTTCACGGGTTCGGTCAACACCGGCTTGCGCATTCATGAACGGGCCGCCAGGCTGCAGCCCGGCCAGACTTTCATCAAGAAGGTCTACGCGGAGATGGGCGGCAAGGACGCCCTGATCGTGGATGAAACAGCGGACCTGGACCTGGCGGCTGACGCGGCCGTGGCCAGCGCCTTCGGTTTCAACGGCCAGAAGTGCTCCGCTGCCAGCCGGCTGATCACCGTGCCGGAGATCCATGACGAGCTGCTAGAGAAGGTCATCGAGCGTGCCCGCAATCTGAAGGTGGGTCACGCCAGCGGCAACGCCAACGTGGGCGCAGTGATCAGTGAACGGCAGTTCGATTCGATCATGCGTTACATCGGCATCGGCAAGGAGGAAGCCAGGCTGGTACTCGGCGGCGGGCGCGCCCAGGATGGCGGCTGGTATGTGGAGCCCACCATCTTCGATCAGGTGCAGCCTGACGCCACCATCGCGAATGAGGAGATCTTCGGCCCGGTGCTGGCGGTCATGCCGGCGCGTGACTTCGACCATGCCGTGGAGATCTTCAACGGCACGAAGTACGCCCTGACGGGCGGCATCTGCAGCCGCAGCGCAGAGCGCCTCAACCGGGCACGCCGCGAGCTTGAGGTGGGCAACCTTTACATAAACCGCAAGATCACCGGCGCGCTGGTAGGCGTGCAGCCGTTCGGTGGTTACCGCCTCTCGGGTGACAATGCCAAGGCCGGTGGCCCTGATTACCTGCGGCTCTTCATGCTGGCCCGCACCGTGACGGAAAGGTTCTGAGTCACGACCCACTGCCAACGGAGCGGCCTGCTGATCCGGGCCGGCGCAAGGTGCTGACGTACCTGGGACTTGCCGGCCTGGCAGCCGCCATGGGCGGAGGCGCGTTCTGGAACGTCTACCGCTACGGCGTCGTGCACCAGCGGCTGCAGCTGCCGGGCCTCACCGCTCCG
>CAZBBU010000416.1:0-1850 GCA_964489965.1 uncultured bacterium | reverse complement strand
CAGCTGGACGAAGGCCGGGAGATCGCTGAGCGGATGGGTGTGGACATCCTGATCGGTCCCGGAGCCATAACTGACATCGTGCCTGCAGTCGAAGCGCTGGAGCTCGGTCAGCCGGACTTCCAGAGCCTGGAGTTCAAGGACGACCTGGTCAGCCACATCACGCCTGCGAGCGGCAGCCTCACCAGCTTTCTGACCATCATGCGCGGCTGCAACCACCACTGCACGTACTGCATCGTGCCAAGCACCCGCGGGCCGGAAGTCTCGCGTCCCCTGGAAGCGATCCTTCAGGAGGCAGAGGCCATGCGCCAGGCCGGTGCCCAGGAGCTGTACCTGCTCGGCCAGAACGTCAACAGTTACGGGCTGGGTGATGACAGCCTGCCTTCGTTCGCCGAGCTGCTGCGCAAGGTGGCGCACGTCGGCATTCCCCGTGTGAAGTTCACGACCAGTCACCCCATGAACTTCACCAGTGACATCATCGACGTCATCGCCGAGGAAGACAACGTCTGCAACTTCATCCACCTGCCGGTGCAGTCCGGCAGTGACAGGGTGCTCAGGCGCATGGGCCGCGAGTACCGGCGTGACCGCTACCTGCGCATCATCGACGAGATCCGCAGCAAGGTCCGCGACGTGGTCATCTCGACGGACATCATCGTGGGTTTCCCCGGCGAGACCGAGGAGGATTTCGAGGCCACCCTGTCGCTGTACGACGAGGTCGGTTACGAGCAGGCCTACATGTTCATCTACTCCGCGCGGCCGGGTACCCCGTCGGCGCGGCACTTCAAGGACATGCCCCGCGAGGTGAAGACAGAGCGGCTCCAGCGGCTCATCGAGCGACAGAAGCACTGGTCGCTCAAACGGAACCGGGAACTCGTCGGTCGGAACCTGCGGGTGCTGATCAAGGACATCGCCAACGAAGGTGATTACCTGTACGGACATAGCGACCAGAACCACACGGTGCTGATCCCCCGCAACCAGGCCAGCCGACTGGGGCTGCACGAGGTGCGCATCGACAGCGCCACGCCCCACACCCTCTACGGCACGGCAGTCAATGCGGCACCCGAATCCGTGCCGCTCCTGATGGCGGCCTGACAGTCAACTGACAATCACTTCCTATCTTTGAAGCAAGAGCGGCATACCCGTGCCGTTCCTCACGGAGAGGAATGATCTGATGAAAAGAATCGCAGTGAAACTGGCAATCGCCGCCCTGCTTACCACTACTGCCGCAGCAAGCGCGCAGGTCGACCTGACCGGCGCGGGCGCCTCCTTCCCGGCACCACTCGTGGCCACCTGGGCTGATGTGTACCGTTCCGCAACCGACGGCGACGTCATCGTCAACTACCAGTCGATCGGCTCCGGCGGCGGCATCAGCAACTTCCTCGGGCAGACCATCCACTTCGGTGCCACCGAAGCCTTCCTGAACGCCGAGCAGATGGCCCAGGCCGAAGAGGCAACGGGCGGCGCCGCCTTCAACCTGCCGATCACCCTCGCCGACGTCGTCGTCACCTACAACGTGCCTGGTCTCGACACCGGCCTGCAGCTGAACGGCACGGTTCTGGCCGACATCTTCCTGGGCAACATCGTTCAGTGGAACGACGACGCCATCCAGGAGCTCAACCCCGACCTGACCCTGCCGCCGCTGTTCATCAACGTCGTGCACCGCGCCGACGGCTCCGGCACCACCAACGTCTTCACCAGCTTCCTGTCCGCCGTCTCCGAGGAGTGGACCAGCCAGGTCGGCAGCGGCACCGCGGTTGAGTGGCCCGTCGGCAACGGCGCGTCCGGCAACGAGGGCGTCGCCGGCCTGATCGCCAACACCCCCGGCACCATCGGCTACAACAGCCTCGTGTACG
>CAZBBU010000415.1:0-1858 GCA_964489965.1 uncultured bacterium | reverse complement strand
ATCTGCGCGTTGGCTCGCCGACTTACCTGCACTGGCACGCTGAGCAACTGTCTGCAGAGAACGGCTGCGCCCTGCTGATCCCCGAGGGGTTTGCCCATGGCTTTCAGGCACTGACCGATGAGGTGGAACTGCTTTACTGCCATTCAGCCGCCTACGCCGCCCAGGCCGAAGGTGGTTTGAACCCCACCGATCCACGCTTGGGCATCCGCTGGCCCCTGACCATCACTGAACTGTCTGCTCGTGATGCCGGACATTCGCTGATCACTGCAGAATTTGAAGGAGTGCGCGCTTGAAATGCCGTCACTGTGGCAGCGAATTGCACCTGCCGTTTCTCGACTTGGGCAATGCCCCGCCCTCGAATGCCTATCTGACTGAAGAAGCCGTTCGCGCTCCTGAAATCTGGTTCCCCTTGCGCATCCTGGTTTGTGAAAGCTGCTGGCTGGTACAAACCGAAGACCACGCGGGACGTGAAGCACTTTTCACGCAAGACTATGCCTATTTCAGCTCGTTCTCGACTACCTGGCTGGCGCACGCGCAGCGTTACGTGGATCAGATGATCGCCCGTTTCGGCCTGAACGCCAGCAGCTGTGTGGTCGAAGTGGCCGCCAACGATGGCTACCTCTTGCAATACGTGAAGCAGGCGGGGATTCCCTGCTACGGCATCGAGCCCACCACCAGTACCGCCAGCGCGGCGCGCGGCAAAGGTATCGACATCGTCGAGCGCTTCTTTGGCGTGGAACTGGCCGATGAATTGGTGCAGGCGGGCAAGCTGGCCGATTTGATGGTGGCCAACAACGTGCTGGCCCATGTGCCAGACATCAATGACTTCGTTTCCGGCTTCACCCGCCTGCTCAAGCCTCAGGGCGTGGTCACTTTCGAGTTTCCCCACCTGCTGCGCATGGTGCAGGAAAATCAGTTCGACACCGCCTACCACGAGCATTATTCATACCTCTCACTGACGGCAGTGCAGCGGATTTTTGCCGCCAATGGGCTGACCGTATTCGATGTTGAAGAATTGCCGACCCATGGCGGGAGCTTGCGTGTCTTTGCTCAGCGCAGTGACACAGGTGTTCATGAGCGCAGCGCAGCGGTGGCTGGTTTGCTGGAAACGGAAGCCCAAGCAGGCATGACCACTCCGGCGTTCTACCAGGCATTCCAGCAGCGAGCGGAGAAAGTCAAGGATGATTTGGTGCTGTTCCTGATCGATGCCAAGCGGCGCGGACTGAAAATGGGCGCCTACGGGGCGGCCGCCAAGGGCAACACCCTGTTGAATTTTGCAGACATCCGTCCTGACCTGTTGCCCTATGTGGTCGACAAGAACCCGGCCAAACAGAACAAGTGTATGCCGGGCAGCCGGATTCCGATCGTGGATGAGGCCCATCTCAAAGCCGATCGGCCAGACCTCATCCTGATCCTCCCCTGGAATTTGCGCGAGGAAGTGATGGCACAACTGGCTTATGTTCAGGAATGGGGCGGCCAATTCGTCACCGCCGTACCAGCGCTTGAAGTGTCACAGGCGAAGACCGCATGAGGGTGTTGCTGACTGGCGCCAGCGGCTTCGTTGGCCGGTATGTGCTCAATGCCTTGCAACACCAAGGGATCGAGGTGGTCACAGTCGGCCGCGCCCGAGCGCAGCCTTCCGTGACGTTTATCGACGCAGATCTGTTGAGCGTTTCCGATTTTGGTCCGCTGGTGCAGCAGGTTCAGGCGACCCACCTGCTGCATCTGGCTTGGTACGCCGAGCATGGCAAATACTGGACTTCACCTTTGAATTTGCGTTGGGCTGAAGCGACGACGCGGCTGGCAGAGGCGTTTTGTACAGCCGGTGGCCAGCAGATGGTGATCGCCGGTACCTGTG
>CAZBBU010000414.1:0-1870 GCA_964489965.1 uncultured bacterium | reverse complement strand
CGTCGCCAAGATGCTGGACTACGGCAAGTACCGCTACGAACTGCAGCAGCAGGAGAAAGACGCCCGCCGCCGCAGCCGCCAGCAGGAAATGAAGGCCATCAAGTTCAGGGTGAAGATCGAAAACCACGACTTCGAGACCAAGGTGAACCACATACGCAGGTTCCTGAAAGACGGGCACAAGGTGCGAGTGGTCATCATGTTCCGCGGTCGTGAGCGTGCGCACCCGGAACTGGGTAAGGGAATCCTTGACCGCGTTGCCAAGGAACTCTCGGGTGAGGCGATCGTTGACGCACCACCCAGCATCGCAGGCATGGACATGAACATGACACTGCGGCCAGCCGGCGACTGAACAGTCACCCGAAACTCCGCGGCTTCACAGCCGGGTAAAGTCATCAGGCACCGGCCAGCAGCCGGTACCAGGGAGAGAAAGCAAGATGCCTAAGTTGAAGACCCATAAGGGCACCAAAGCCCGAGTCAAGATCACCGGGCGAGGTAAGGTCGTGGCCATGCGATCCGGCAAGCGCCACCTGAGCTATCACAAGTCAGGCAAGCGCATCCGCCAGGGCCGCCGCGGTCTCGTCATCTCGGAATCCGAAGCCGTCCGTATCCGGGCGCTGCTTCCCTACGGTTAAGGGAGGTCTGGGATGCCAAGAGCCAAGACAGGAACCGTACGCCGCGCCAGGCACAAGAAGGTGCTGAAGAGAGCCAAGGGATTCAGTGGACGTCGCAAGAACATCCGCAACGCCACCCAGACCCTGCTCAACGCCGCTGATTACAGTTACCGTGATCGTCGCGACAAGAAGAATGACATCCGCCGCCTCTGGATCACGCGCATCAACGCGGCCACCAGGCAGGAAGGCGTCAGCTACTCGAGCTTCATGCACGGTCTGCGTGTCGCCGGTGTGGAGATCGACCGCAAGGTGATTGCCGACCTGGCAGTCCGTGAACCGGATGCATTCCGCAAGCTGGTTGACGTTGCCCGTCAGGCCACTGCCGGCTGAACACAGGCTTCAGGCTTCTGAAGGGCAGGGGGACCGCGTTGGTCCCCCTGTTTGCTTTCGCGCGTGCCGGCAGCCGCATACGCGCTATAGTGGAGCGTTGGATGCTGAAACCAACCGGCTGCGGCACCGCCGCCATAAGGATGCCGGGGAACAGCAACGGGGGTTCGGTCGGTGCAAACTGAAACTGGCTATGTACTCCTGATCGAAGACAATCAGGATGACATTGACCTGACGCTACGGGCCTTGCGTCTGAACGACGTGGCCAATGAGGTTGTGGTGCTGCGCGATGGCGCGGAGGCACTTGATTTCCTGCTGCATGAAGGCCAGGCCGACAGGCCCCGTCAGGGCAGCATGCCGCTCCTTGTGCTGCTGGACATCAACCTGCCCAAGGTCTCCGGGCTGGACGTGCTGCGCCGCCTCCGGGATCATGACCACACCAAGGTTCTGCCGGTGGTGGTGCTCAGCACCTCCCGGCATGAGCGTGATGTACAGGAAAGCTACGCACACGGAGCCAACTCGTTCATAGTGAAACCCGTTTCATTCACGGAATTCAGTGAAGCAGTGAGGCAACTGGGCGCCTACTGGCTGCTTCTGAACCAGGTGCCATGGCAGATCAGCGGCTGACGGGCAGGGACCCACTGCGGGTCCTGCTGGTCGAGGACCATCCCGATGACCGTGATCTGCTGTTACTGGAGCTGCGACGCGGCGGCTTTGAACCAGAAGCCAGCAGTGTCTGGGACGAGAGCGCCATGCGGAGTGTGCTGGAAGGACAGCAGTTCGACCTGGTGCTGAGTGACCACTCCATGCCGGGTTTCTCTGCCGCCGGAGCCCTGCGACTGCTGTCCGAACTGCAGCCTCAGGTGCCCTGC
>CAZBBU010000413.1:0-1882 GCA_964489965.1 uncultured bacterium | reverse complement strand
GGCGGGGTGCTGGAGCTGTACCACGAGCTGGAAACGGATTTGTGGGTGTTGTCCGCAGTTCAGGATTGAACAACACTCTGCAGCTGATATCCTGCTGCAATGCAGCCCATCAGACTGATCATCAGCACAATCGTAGCCCTGGGCATCAGCGGAGCCGCCTTGGCCCAGGAAACCGAGGCGCAACCAGATTTCAATGAAGCCCCCTGGAGAGTCTCTGTGTCCCTGGCCGGCACCAGCCCCAGCGGCGGGCTCGTGGCCCAGGCAGCCGTAAGCCATGATGACCTGCTTGGCCCGCTCGGTGTCCGGCTGGCCACAGAATACGGGTTCGGTGTGGTCCCGTTCAGCGTCACCGCCGGGGTCATAAGCGTGGCACCGATCGGCTTCCTGGACCTGCACGCTGGCCTGGGAGCAGGCGCAAGCATGGAATCCACCGGCGTGCTGCTGTATGGCGAGTTGCTGCTCGGTGCCAGCTACCGATTCACCGATTACCTGGGGGTGTACACCGAGGCGCGCTTCAGGCCCTACTTTGATGGCAGCGCCGATGGCGTGGGTGGTGTTGCTGCCGGTCTGCAGCTCAGGTTCTGAGCTCAGCGACCTCCAACCATCGTGGGCCTGACTTCGATTTTCGAAGGCAGCGTGCGGGCTGGTGCCGAGAGCAGGTACACTACCATCTCCCCCACGTCTTCCGGCTGGATTTTCCAGGCATCCTTATCGGACGGCACGTTGTCATTGAAATGCGTGGCAACTGAACCCGGCATGATCGTGGTGGTCTTAACGCCGTACTTGCGCAAGTCCAGCATCACCGCCTGAGTGAAACCCACCAGCCCGAACTTGCTGGCGTTATAAGCGCTGCCCTTCTCAAAGAAGTTGGTGCCGGCAAGCGATGCGATGGTGATTAAGTAACCCTGGTTGCGCTTCAGCTCCTCCACGGTCGCCTTCACCGTGTAGAACGCACCGGTCAGGTTCGTATCGATGATGTTGTGCCAGGTGTCCAGTTCCATCTCATCAATCGCTGCGTAGCCGCCAACGCCGGCGTTGGCAATGACCACGTCCAGTTTGCCGAACTCAGCCAGTGTGCGCTCCACCACCGCTTGCTGCTGCTCGTAATCACGTACGTCGCAGACCAACCCAAGCGCCCTGCCTTCCAGGCGTGCTGCAGCCGACTCCACCTCAACGGAAGTGCGGGCGGTAATGACCACGTTCATGCCGGCGCGTGCCAGCGCGTCAGCCACACCAAAGCCGATTCCTTTGGAACCCCCGGTAATCAGTGCCGTTTTGCCTTGAAGCTTGCTCATGCAGGAAGGCTATCACGCAGGCCGAAAGTGACTGGATGCCGGGCGCGGCAAGGCACGTGCCCCTGACACTCGCGTCAGGGGCACCGACTGAATCACCATGACCGGCGACTCAGCAGAGTTCACTCGGCCAGCTGTTTGATGGCGTTGCCCTCAACGTCCACTACGTACCAGATTCCGCCAACGCCCTGGCCCAGTACGTCGCCGGGCGCGGCATCCTGAACGAAGTAGTACAGTGGCCAGCCATTGTAGGTCGCCTGCATCGTGCCGTCGGCACGTTCAATCCGGTCAAGAAGGTCTCCATCAACGCCTTCCCCGGCGACCAGGCTGTTGCCGACCACGAAGGGCGGCCAGTTGACAGCGCACGCGTCCGCGCAGACGCTGGCAGCCTGCTCATCGTTGGTGAACAGGTAGAGCGTCATTCCAGAGCCGTCGACCAGGAAGCCCTGGTCGCTCAGCATCACGGTTGGCACGTCCACGAGTTGCGTTTGCCCCTCCGGAGCGCTGCCTTCTTCGGATTGGGCTGCCACCAGGCCGAAACCCAGGAGCAGCATCGACAGTGAAATGAGCAATCTCTGCATGTCGTTCTC
>CAZBBU010000412.1:0-1895 GCA_964489965.1 uncultured bacterium | reverse complement strand
GGGCCGTAGCGCTGCGAATGGCGCGCTGAAACGGAATGCATGAGAGTGGGGCCGGAAGTTCACGGCCCCCACTCTCTTTCCTAAAGCTGAGTTGAACTCAACAGCCTTATTCCGCTTCGGATTCAGCGGCTTCTTCAGCCGGATTGAGCGGCAGCGAAGCTGTCAGGTCAGCGACCTGCCCGAATACTTCCGAGACCACGTAGATCACGCCATTGTCAGTAACGATGGCGTCGGCGATGTTGACGGTAACGCCGTCGACCTCCACGGCGTCACCACTGGCACTGACTGTGAATGAGGTGCCGCCAAGGGTCTCGATGCTCTCCATCTGCGTGAGCATATCCGGCGTGATCGCGCCGCTCACGATCAGAGCGTGGGCCAGGGACTGCAGCTCGAACTCACCGAACGCGGTCATGTCAACGCTGTCATTCAGCGCCTCGAGTGCCGTGTTGTTCGGTACGAACAGCGTGTAGGCTTCGCCGTCGTTCAGGCGGGCGTCCAGGCCGGCGTGGGTCAGCAGCTGTGCGAAGTCACTGAGTTCGGCGTGGGCGCCCAGGCTGGCCATCAGATTGGCCTGGAACTCGCTGGCCTCCACACTTGTGGGTTCTTCGACGGGCGGTTCGTTCTGCGCGAACGCGCTTCCGGCGACGAGGCTGGCACTGAGGCTAAGGGCGAGCAGTCTAGAAACAACTTTCCTGTTCATTTGTTCTTCCCCCCCCATTCGGTTTGGCTCCTGCTGGCGGGCACCAGGGTGACCTGCGGTCAGGAGCACCCAGAATCTACGTCAGCGGAGGGAAGAAGATTGCGTCCAGGACACGTTTACTACGCCCGTATTATCATGAGTTCCAGTTGGGTTGGATGAGCGTACTGTGGCGACTGTCCCAGCTGCCAGTCAGTCTTCGATTCCAGTCTTGTGGTGATCGAAATCGGCAACGCCGCGTTGCCAGTAACCACTGACCATCACCCGCTCCTTCGGCAGTCCAAGTTCATTACGGAAATGGCCGCGGATGGGCTTGAGTTCGCTGACTTCGCCCGCGGCCAGTACGAACCAGTCGTCGCCGGCAGGCTGCGGGGCATTCCTGGCAGCTTCGGCCAGGCTGCCTGCACCCTGTTCCTGGCGGTTGATCCAGGTCACCTGCAGACCCGGGCGGGCGCCGAGTTCCTGGCGGCCCGCGGCAGTCTCCACCTGGATGTAGGCTTCGATGCTGGCCTCATGCGGGAGCTCCTCGATGAGGCGCTGGATACTTGGCAGTGCGGTCTCGTCACCGAAAGCCAGGTAGTGTGCATAGTTCTCGGGCAATACGACGTTGCCGCGTGGTCCCAAGACGCCCAGTTGGTCGCCCACCTGAGCTTCCCTCGCCCAGCGGCCGGCGATGCCGTGCTCGTGGATGACGAAGTCGAAAGTCAACTCTTGGGTGTCAGGGTTCCAGCTGCGCACTGTGTAGTCACGCATTATGGGTTGCGGTGCGCCTTCAGGCAACTTCCAGCCGTGTTCGCCACGTTCGGGGATGGTGACTTCCCTGGTTCCGGGTTGCGGGAAGAGGATCTTGACGTGGTCCGTGACGGCGAGTCGGTGCCAGGGGAAGCCCGCGGCAAGGTCATCACCCTGCAGGTGGATGCGGCGGTAGACCGGCGTGATTTCGTCGATGCGGCTGACGGTAAGCAGGCGCCGGTTCAGCTGGGTGACACGGTTGAATTGAATCTGGCCGGTGCGGTTTGGCCCTGACCAGGTGCGTGGCGCTGTTTCACTCATGTGATCAAACTCCTGTTTTCCGGCCCGCGTGTGACTGCCAGCCTTCACTGCAATTACATACCCGAGCGATTCTATCAGGATTCAGTTGTCTGTGAGTTCTACGTCCTGCTCAGAGGTTCTCCAATGGGCTGGAAACGGCAGCCTG
>CAZBBU010000411.1:0-1898 GCA_964489965.1 uncultured bacterium | reverse complement strand
CATTCATTGAAAAACGGGCGCCGCAGTGGACCGGGACTTGAGGGGGCCGGTCAGCGCTATGCTTGCCACTATGTGATACGCGATGACCGTGCCAGTGGGGGAGCTGGCCTCCGGCTAGCACATTCTATTTCTGCATAAATGTCGAATTGACCAAAATTAACGGGTTTCCCCGATTGACAGAACGCGGTCTCAGTGCCTAAAGACCGCTCCCGGGTTGCCGTTAATGCAGTACGCCCGGTGATTAACACCTTAACCATCCGCTTCGCCCTCGCGTCAGCCCCCACGTCTTTCGTATCACTCCAGACAAGCGCATCCCCCAATGACTCCTGAATTCATGCATGCATCCGCGTCCTCGGCGCAGGGCCGCGGCCAACCGTCGGTGTCCGCCGAATTTGAAGGCAGCCAAGAGCCACCGCGCGCCGGCGTCCTGTCGCGCTTCCTGTCCGGTCCTGGGGCTACGCTGCTGGCTGCTTTCGGCGGCGCGGCCCTGGCCTTCTCCCCGGGCGAGGAACGGGTCTGGTACGGTGTGAGCGCCTGCGTTCTGGGTGCCCTCTGCGTGCTCTGGTCAGTGCTGTGCCTGCGCAAGCGCGACGACTATGTTCTGGAGATCGAGAACAATGACGCGCAGCTGGAGCAGCTGTGCCTGCAGGTGCTGCCGATCTGGGTCAAGCAGGTGGAAACCGGCAGGGCCCAGACGGAAGAAGCCATCATCTCGCTGACCAGCCGATTCGCGGAGCTGAGCCAGCGCCTGCAGGCCTCTGTCGAGCTTTCCACCGCCGTGACGACCAGTGAAGAGAGCGAAGGCCGCGGCATGGTGGGTTTGCTGGGCAGCAGTCACGAGGCCCTGAGCGAAATCGGGTCTTCACTGAAGTCGGCCGTGCAGACCATGGTGGCAATGAAAGAGCAGATCGTCACCTTGTCGCAATTCACTGAGGAACTCAAGGAAATGGCGGGCGGCGTTTCACGTATTGCCGCCCAGACCAACCTGCTGGCCGTCAACGCGGCCATCGAGGCGGCTCGCGCAGGGGAAGCCGGGCGCGGGTTTGCCGTAGTTGCTTCCGAAGTGCGCAAGCTCTCCAGCATGTCGGCGGAAACCGCCAGTCAGATCACCGCGAAGGTCGAAGCGTTCAATGAGTCGATCTCCGAAGTGCTCACGCGCACGGACGAGGACGCTCGCCAGGAAGCAGCGGTGGCCGAAGGCGCAGAGCGCACGATCACGCGCGTACTGGACGGGTTCGAATCCACGGCCCGCGAGCTGGCCGGCTCGGGTGACATTTTGCGTGCCGAAAGCGAGGCCATCCGCGCAGAAATCGATAACGTGCTGGTCTCGCTGCAGTTCCAGGACCGGGTTTCACAGATTCTCTCGCATGTCTGCAATGACCTGGAACGCCTGCATCAGCACCTGCAGCAACGCCGGTGTCTGGTGGCCGAGGGCGAGACACCGCCGGACATCGATACACGGGCCTGGCTGGCACACCTGCACACCACCTACACCACCATGGAACAGCGCAACAACCACGCCGGCCAACAGCTGGGCGTGAGCAAAGCCTCGGAAATCACCTTCTTCTAGGACGCACAGCATGAAAAAGACCATCCTCATCGTGGATGATTCCGCCTCACTGAGGCAAGTCGTCGGCATCGCCCTCAAAGGGGCCGGCTACGACGTCATTGAAGCCGGCGATGGCCGTGACGCGCTGACCAAACTCGATGGCCGGAAGGTGAATCTCGTCATCAGCGATGTGAACATGCCCAATATGGACGGCATCACGTTCGTCAAGGAACTGAAGAAGTTGCCCGCCTACCGCTTCACTCCGGTCATCATGCTGACGACGGAATCTCAAGAGGACAAGAAGCGTGAAGGGCAGCTGGCCGGTGCCAAAGCCTGGGTGGTGAAGCCA
>CAZBBU010000410.1:0-1909 GCA_964489965.1 uncultured bacterium | reverse complement strand
CCGAAGACGATCCCCGCAACCCCGCCGTCATCGCTGACAACGTGGGTGACAACGTGGGCGACTGCGCCGGCATGGGCGCCGACCTGTTCGAGACCTACGCGGTCACCGCCATAGGCGCTGTGTTCCTGGGTTACCTGCTGCCCGCCGTATCGCAGGTGAGCGTGCTGGTCACCTACCCGCTGGTACTCGGCGCCATCGCCATCCTGGCCAGCATCGCCGGCACCCGCTTCGTGAGGATGGGTGACGACCAGAACATCATGAAGGCCCTCTACCGCGGGGTCTTCGCCAGCGCAGGCATCTCCGTCGTGGGCTTCGCCGTCGCCACTTTCGTCATGTTCGGCGGCTTCGACTTCGCGGAGATCCTGCCCAGTGCGGGCAGTGCCTGGGCGTTGTTCGGCAGCGCCATCATCGGCATAGTGGTCACGGTCCTGATCATGTTCATAACGGAGTACTACACGAGTACCGCTTACCCGCCGGTCAGGCGCATAGCCAGGGCCAGCGAGACCGGCAGCGCCACCAACATCATCAGCGGCCTGGCAGTCGGCATGAACTCGACCTTCATTCCCACCATCATCCTGGCCTTCGCCATCTTCGGCGCGTTCATGCTCGCCGGCCTCTACGGCATCGCCATCGCCGCGGTAGCGATGCTGTCCATCACCGGCATGGTCGTGGCCATGGACAGCTACGGACCGATCACCGACAACGCCGGCGGCATCGCCGAAATGTCTGACCTGCCTCCCGAAGTGCGCAACAACACTGACGCACTGGATGCGGTGGGCAACACCACCAAGGCTGTCACCAAGGGCTACGCCATCGGCTCGGCGGCACTTGCCGCGCTGGTGCTGTTCGCCGACTACGCTGAACGCGTACCCGGCCTGGACTTCCGCCTGAACGACCCGATCGTACTGCTGGGCCTCATAATCGGCGCCATGCTGCCCTTCCTGTTCAGCTCCTACCTCATGGAGTCGGTCGGCAAGGCAGCCGGCAGCGTCATCGAGGAAGTGCGCCGGCAGTTCCGGGAGTTTCCCGGCATAATGGAACGCACCGCCAAACCTGACTACGGCAAGGCCGTGGACATTGTGACCAAGGCTGCACTGCGCGAGATGGCGCTGCCCGGCATCATCTCCGTGCTGGCACCACTTGTCGTCGGGTTCCTCTGGGGCCCACTGGCGCTCGGCGGGCTGCTGATCGGCGTCATCGCCAGCGGCCTGATGCTGGCACTGAGCATGTCCAACGGCGGCGGCGCCTGGGACAACGCCAAGAAGTACATCGAAGACGGCAATCACGGCGGCAAGGGCAGCGAGGCCCATGCTGCGGCGGTGGTCGGTGACACTGTGGGTGACCCCTACAAGGACACGGCCGGCCCCTCGATCAACCCGCTCATCAAGGTGATCAACACAGTCGCACTGATCTTCGCCGGCATCATCGCCAGCGTGGGCGGAATACTGATGTAGGAATTAAGGAAGCGTGTCCTGGACGGCCCAACCGGCCTTCCGGGACACGCTGTGCGTCAGCTCCTTCAGGGTGAGAACACCCAAATACAGAGTATACACCTCCTCATGAAGCGCTGCCGTGAAGGCCGGCACTCCATTCGGGACACGTGGCTGCTACCTTATGGGCAGGAAGGAGGTCCGCTATAGACACGGATTTCGAATCATCCTACATGCGGAACTCCCGTTCACACTGGGGGCTCGACCGAGTAGCAGCCTGAAGCCGGACAACAGCAATACGAGCAGGCGCACCGACAGAGCAGGAAAAGTGACCGGGAGTTCCGCATGTTCAGCCTCGCTTCCCCACCCTGCGCGACAGAAACACTGAGTCAGCCACACAGAAGCGCAATCGCGCTTCCGTGGCCACACTTATGCCTATGCGCGGGGTCACCGCCACCGCTTGCGCCGCGACCCTGCCA
>CAZBBU010000409.1:0-1911 GCA_964489965.1 uncultured bacterium | reverse complement strand
CGCGGTAGATCTGCTCCGCCACCACCACCCGCACCAGCGGGTGCGGCAACGTCAGGCGTGAAAGCGACCACTTCTGTTCACAGGAGCCGGAAAGCTCCGGATCAATACCGTCCGGACCACCCACGATCAGGCTCACGTCTCGGCCTTCCAGCAGCCAGTTACCCAGTTCACGAGACAGTTGCTCAGTGCTCCACTGCTTGCCGCCCACTTCCAGCGCCACGCGCCTGACCCCTGCGGGCAGCGCGGCCTCGAGCCTACCTGCCTCTTCGCGCATCAGCCTGGCAGCACTGTCATTCTTTCCGCGGCGCGCCATGGCCACCTCGCGCAGCTCAAGCCTGCATTCCGGCGGCATGCGCGAGGCGTACTCGCTGAAGCCGGCCTCAACCCAGTCAGGCATTTTGGTACCAACAGCCAACAGTTGAATCCGCACACCCGAGGATAGCCCGGCAGGGTGTAAGTGGTAGCTTACGAAGCGATGGAGACGCAACTCTACGCATGAAACCGATTCTCGTCACAGGCGCACTGGGTCAGCTCGGATCAGAACTCGTGCCTGCACTCGCGGAGCTGCATGGCGCGGATAACATCATCGCCACAGACATCCGTCACCCCGAAGGCAGCCACGGCAGCGCCCGGTTCGGGCAGGTGGAGGTGCAGTTCCGTGTGCTGGACTGCATGGACGCGCAGCAGCTGGGCATGACGGTCACCGAACTCGGTGTGGGCAGCATCTATCACCTGGCTGCACTGCTGTCAGCGGTCGCTGAACAGCGGCCGCAACTTGCGTGGCAGGTGAACGCGCAGGGCACCTTCAGCGTGCTGGAAGTGGCCCGTGAGGCTTCGGCGAGGGTGTTCGTACCCAGCTCGATCGCAGCTTTCGGTCCGGGCACGCCGCGCGTCGGCACGCCTCAGGATACGCTCATGCGTCCCGAGACCATCTACGGGATCACCAAGGTGACAGGCGAGTTGCTGTGCGACTACTACGCCAAGCGCTTCGGGCTGGACACGCGCGGTGTCCGCTTCCCGGGATTGATCTCGCATGTGGCCGAGCCGGGCGGTGGCACCACCGATTACGCGGTGGAGATCTTCCGTGACGCCGTCAGGTATGACACTTACGACTGTTTCCTGGAGCCGGACACGCGGCTCGACATGATGTACATGCCGGACGCCATCAAGGCCGTGCTGCAGCTGATGGAGGCAGACGGGCAGAAGTTGCGGCACCGCAACGCATTCAACATCACCTCTTTCAGCTGCACACCGGAGTCGCTGGCAGCTGAGATTCGCAAGCAGAGGCCGCCGTTCCGGATGCGCTACCGGGTTGACCCGCGCCGCCAGGAGATCGCGGAATCCTGGCCCGAGAGTCTCGATGACAGCGAGGCCCGCGCCCAGTGGGGCTGGCAGCCCGAGTACGACCTGGAAGCCACGGCCGCCGACATGCTGAAGCACCTGCAGGCTCGCCATGCTCACGAAGAAAGGAACGACGCTCATGGATAGATTGCTGGGCAACCTGAGGCACGAAATCGCCAGACTCGAGGAGGCCGGCACGGCCAAGGGCGCCGAGCGGGTGGTCACCGGTTTCATACGGGGTGCGGAAGGCAGGGCGGACCGCGTGCAGCTGGAAGGCGAGCCGGGACGCAGCTACCTGCGCATGAACTCGAACTCGTATCTGGGACTGTCCACCAGGCCGGAGCTGGTTCTGGCCGAGGAGGAAGCGACCCGCAGGTTCGGCGTGGGGCCTGGCGCCGTCCGATTCATAAGTGGCACCTATGAGCCCCACGTGCGGCTGGAACGGCTGTTGGCGGACTTCCACGGGCGCGAGGCGGGCATGATCTTCTCGTCCGCCTACGCAACGGCAGTGAGCGTGATTGTGCCGCTCACCACGCCGGACACGGCGCTGGTCAGCGACGAGCTCAACCA
>CAZBBU010000408.1:0-1911 GCA_964489965.1 uncultured bacterium | reverse complement strand
TTAGGCAGGGCTGGGCGGCGCGCCAGGACATCGCCAGGCTGGAGCAGGAAGTGGCGGAACTGAAAGCTGAATCCGCGCGCCTGAACGCCATCATCGAACATGGTGACAACGATGCGTACCGCGAGCAGCTCGCCCGCCGTCAGGGCTTCATGGCGCCTGACGAGACCCGGGTCGTGATCATAGGGATCCCCTGAGCGGGTCAGCCCAGGGGGCGCAAGTCCTCGGACAGTGACCAGCCTACGCCGGCAGGTGTCTGTTCCAGTTTCTCCTGGAGTTGCTCGGCCAGCCCGGGCAGCATGTTAGCCAGGTCTTCTTCCTCGCCCTGCCAGGTGCGGACCAGAACCGTGAACTGGTAGACGGTCTGGCTGCTGGATGGCGTTCCGTCGTCAAAGAACGTGAACGGCGGCCTTGGCAGCGGATCCCACAGCAGGTGCACGCCGCCGGGCATGCTGCGGGGCAGCCAGTCAGCCAGGTCGATATCCAGGTCTCTGGGGTGCCACAGGTAGCCCTGGAGCAGCCGCACGGCCATCTGGCCGCTGGCTGCGTCCCGGCTGTCCCCGTCTGGACTCACCTGCTTACGGGTTCGGGCAACGGCAGCTCAGGCAGCAGTTCCTGCCACTGGCTCCTGAAGTGCTCCATGCTGTCAAGCAGGATGGCTTCCAGGCCCAGGCCGCGGGCTGCCTCGACGTTGTTCATATTGTCATCTATGAACACGGTCTCGCCGGGCTCTGTGCCCATGGCCTTGAGCAGCGCGTGGAACGCAGCTGGCTCGGGCTTGCGGATACCGATTTCGTTGGAGAACACGAACTTCTCGATCCGGCTCATCCGGGGATCCTGCCGGACCCTGTCACAGAGTGCCGGCACGTTGTTGGACAGCATTCCCACCCGGTAGTCCTGCGGAATGGCCGCCAGGATGTCGAACATGACCGCGCGCTCCCGGACGCTGCCGAGGAAGGTAGCGGCCAGCAGTTCCTCGTCAGTGCGGCTGCCGGTGCGTTCGATGAAGCGGTCTATGAAACCGCCAAGGTCAAAGGCACCGGTCTCGAACTCCGCTATGAGCGGGAAGTAGACCTGATGCACCAGTTCGGGGTCAACCCCTGCGATCGCCGCCAGGTTGACTACCGCCTGGGAGTCGAAAGTTCCTTCTGTGAAGATGCCGCCCCAGTCGAAGGTGATGGCGCGGATCAAGGCTTGGCCTCACTCAGGCGCTGTGCACGCCTGGCCGGTGTGCCGTCCATCTTGCGACCGGTTTCCTCCTCGTACCAGCGGAAGAACAGGACGATGAACGGTATTCCGAAGCTGAACAGGCCTGACACTTTCATGAATGCTCCGGCGAGTGACTGGTCCTGCTGTTGTGTGGCCAGGAACCAGGTCGGCGCCATCTCATAGGTGGGGTAGAGATTGTCAAAGGCGAACGTGATGGAGCCGAACACCGCGAGCTGCGCGATGGGCAGCAGGAAGATGTAGGCCAGCTGCGCCAGTCGGCTGGGCCCGGGCAGTTCGGGAACGCGACTCATGATGGGCCACCAGACGACCAGTGACACGAACAGGAAGACCACGTGTTCGATGTGGTGGAGCAGGCTGTTCTGCAATGCACCGTCGTAGATGACTGGAATGTGCCAGATGGAGTAGCCGATGCTGAAGATGAAGAACGCCGGTAGGGGCGTGAGGATTACCCTGGCGATGGGGTAGAGCCTGGTCTTCACCAGTACGCGCTGCGCTAGCCATACCGGGGTACCTGCCAGCAGCAGCGGGGCCACCGCGTAGGAGACCAGGTTGTGCTGGATCATGTGCGCGAACAGTGAGTAGCGCTCCGCCAGGTCATGCAGCGGAGATCCTTCGGCCAGATAGAAAAGCAGTACGCCGCTGTAGAAGAAGATGGCGTTCCTGACGGGGAACGGCTCTCCGGGT
>CAZBBU010000407.1:0-1913 GCA_964489965.1 uncultured bacterium | reverse complement strand
GGCGTCCACACTGCCGTTGCCGTTGCTGTCCGCCCAGGCTTCAAGGTGGGTGGCGCCTTCCAGGGCCTTAAACGAGTATGCCGCTGCCGGCACGGTCAGCTCCTGCTCGCCGGTCAGTACCCAGCCGCCCTCGCCCTGCTGGAAGGCACCGACCAGCAGCCTGCCCTGTGGCTGCGAAGGCGGGGAAGCCGGGTCGGGGATGTTCCCGCTCTTCACCATGGTCACCGAACTGGCCGCGTCCAGGATGTTGATGCCGGTCTGGGCGGGCGTCACGCCCACGCCAGCCGGTGCCGCGCCCGTGAGAATGGCATGTACCTGCCCTGCACTCAGTTCGGGGTTCAGGCCCAGCAGCAGCGATATGACGCCCGTCACGTGAGCTGCCGCCAGTGAGGTGCCCGCGTCAAGCTTGTAGGTGGGTCCCATCACGGCCTCGTCATAGGTGATGCTGATTACGTTGCTGTTCATGTCACCACCGGGTGCGTACAGGTCCACGCCCGCTCCTCGGTTGGAGTAGTCGGCCACGCCGCCCAGGATGTTGCTGGCGCCCACAACTATCACGCCGCTGCAGTTCGCCGGTGCCGACTGGCTTGCGTCGGTCGAGTGATTGCCGGCTGCCACCACCACGATGGCGCCGGTGGCCAGGACCCGATTGATCGATTCCTGCTCGAACTGCGAGCAGGCGCGCTGCGAGCCGTAGCTGAGGTTGATGACCCGGGCGGGATGGGGGTTGGCAGGCACGCCCTGTACCGGCAGGCCTGCGGCCCACATCATCCCTTCCAGGATGTCCACCGAGTTGCCCTTGCCGTTCGCGCCGAAGGCCCTGACGTTCACCAGGTTGGCCGTGGTGTCGATCCCGGCCATGAAGATTCCGTTGTTCGTCTCGGCGGCGATGATGCCCGCCACCAGTGTGCCGTGAAACGAGGAGCTGGGGAAGTTGTCACCGTTATCGAACGGTTCGGGGTCACGCCCGTCGTAGTCATTCGAGGACGCGGGATCAGAGATGAAGTCGTACCCGGCGACCATGCGGCTTCCGTTCAGGTCCGGGTGACGGAAGCCCAGCGGGTTGGCGGTCCAGAGGATGCCGCTGTCCACGATGCCGACCACTGTTCCTGCACCAGTGGTGACGTCCCAGGCGGACGGCATGTTGATGCTGCGCAGGTTCCACTCCTGCATCAGGAAGCCAGGGTCATTCGGCAGGGCCTGCAGGTAACCGAAGTAGTTGGGCTCCGCCCAGGCGACGCCGGTCTGCTGCGCCAGCGACTGCGCCAGCGCCAGAGTTCCTGCGGCATCGAGCTCCGGCCGGTCAAGAAGCGCCAGGGTACCTGACGCGTCGCTGGCCAGGATGCTCAAGCCGCCTGACAGCAGCGAGGCTTCAGGCTGGCCGCTGTACCTGACCACCACCTGGCCGGGCGCGAAGCCCGCCTGCGAGGACTGGGCATCGGCAGCTGCGGTCGTGCTGAAGGACAGGTTGCCGAACACCGTGCCCTGTCTGGAAGGATCAGCCGGAACCGTCGGACCGGGATCCACTGGAGCCGGCACTTCCGGATCCGACGGCTGACCAGCGCCGGGCTGGACCACGAACATCGTCTGGCTGCTGCTGGCGCTGGCACCCGAGCTGTCGGTCACGGTCAGCTGCACGGTGAACGTTCCGGGGTTCGTGAAGGTATGGGAAGCCACCTTGCCGGTTGCGTTGCCACCATCCCCGAACGTCCAGGAGTAGCTGCTGATTGTGCCATCGGGATCCAGTGAGCTGCTGGCGTCCACCAGCACGTCCTGCGGAGCGGTTCCCAGGCCCGGTGAGAGACTGAAGGCGGCGATGGGAGGTCGGTTCGACGTTTCCGGGGGCGAGGCACAGGCCGTGACGAGCAGGATGGACAGCGCCATGGCCGGGAGAGAAGGCATGCGAAGGTTCG
>CAZBBU010000406.1:0-1925 GCA_964489965.1 uncultured bacterium | reverse complement strand
GCCTCGGCGACCGGTTCGACCCAGCCGTTGTTGAAGGTGGCGATGGCGCGGATGACCAGCCCGAAGCCCAGCAGCGGCACTATCAGCGCCACGGGCGGTATGGCCAGCGCGTAGGCGGCCTTAAGTTCCGAGTCACGGGCCAGCCGCCCGGTGGCCAGCAGGACGGCGAAAACGCCGGCGATGGGCAGGGACAGGTGCAGGAAGTACGGGAGCTTGTACAGCAGCAGGGTTGCCACCTGGCCCAGGCTGGCCTCGTAGGTGAGCAGGAAACTGGCCATCAGTGACAGGTAGTCGATGGACAGCAGCAGGCAGAAGGCCGTCACGCCCAGCAGGTACATGGCTGAGACCTCACGCAGGAGGTAGCTTGCTAATCGCCTGGGCACGGCTTGAGTATATACGTGGCCAGCGGCGCTTTCCCGCATGCCCCGGGTACCGCCGGGCAGGTTGAAGGGGTGCCGGCAGGGTTATCATGAAACAGATGACAGGACAACTCGGTCTGTTCAGTCTGGTGGACCTGCTGCAGGTGCTGGCGTCTCAGGAGCGGAGCGGCCTGCTCTCCATCGACCATCCCCGCGGGCAGGGAAGACTGTGGCTCAAGAACGGGGACGTGCTGCACGCCGAGTTCGACGGAAACACCGGCCGCAACGCCGTATACGCGCTGCTGGCTGACGAACAGGGCAGCTACGCCTTCACTGACGGCGGCGAGGCACCCAGGCGCAGCATCGACGTGGGAGTCGAAGACCTGCTGCTTGACGCCATCAGACGCACGGACGCCACCCGCGGCCGCAGCCGCAGCCTGCGTGAGACCTACATCGGCGATGCCGTGCCGTCCGTGGCCATAAACGAAGACGCAGTGGACAACGTGGTGCTCAGCGCCGAGGAAATCAACTTCCTGCGCTTCGTGGACGGCCGCCGCAGCCTGAACGAGGTTGCGGACATGGCCAACCTGACGCTCCTCGAGGTCCGGCAGATCATCAGCCGGCTGCTGCACCTCGGTGCCCTCAAGGTGGCCGAACGCCGGCCCCGGACCGCCCGGCTCGTGGCCAAGCTGGACCGCACCGGCCTGGAACTGGGCGTCGCCGGCATCGACAGCGCCATCCTGTCCAGCTGGAAGAAGGCTCTGGGTTACACGCCCGAGAAGGTGGCCTGCCGCCTCCGTGAAGGCCGGGTGCTGGTGTTTCCCGCCAGCCCCGTGCGCAAGTCAGGACCGTTCATAATGCTGTCCCGTGATACCCTTCTCCGGAACAACCTGGCCACGGACACGGCGATGCTGGTCAAGCCGGTACCGCGCCGGCCCGTCAAGCCGATAGACTCCTGAACCGCCGAAAGCATGACCTTATCTGACAATGACTGACAGCCAAGAAGAAGCCAGAAGCCTGCCGCTGTTCCGCTGGCGGGCAGCCACCTTTCCCGTTGACTGGACCGAGGTTTTTGGCAGCGGGGGTCCGCTGCACCTCGAGGTCGGTTTCGGCGACGGCCGCTACACCGCCCGCCGGGCCCTTGAGCTCCCGCAGGAACGCTTCGTGGGTGTGGAACTGTCCGGCGTCAGTGTGCTCCGCGCGCTGAAACGGATGCGGCGTGAGAACATCCCCAACGTGGCCCTCCTCAAGGGAGAGGCGCAGTTCCTGCTGCAGCAGCTGTTCGCGCCCGGCAGCCTGGAATCCATCACCGTGAACTTCCCCGACCCCTGGCCCAAGGGCCGCCATGAGGAGAACCGTCTGCTCCGGCGGGAGTTCTTCTGCCTGGCCGCCGGGCGGCTGGTCCCGGGCGGTTCCGTGCTGCTGGCCACGGATCATGCCGAGTACCTGGAGTTCGCCCGCAGCGAATCACTGGCATCGGGCCTGTCCACGCTCGGACAGGCTGAACCGCCCCAGGCCGTCTTCGAGACCAAATACGCACTCAAGTGGAAGACCATGGGCATACCG
>CAZBBU010000405.1:0-1926 GCA_964489965.1 uncultured bacterium | reverse complement strand
ACATCGACACGCAAGTGAGCGTCACGGTCGAACCGACCCACGTCACCGTGAGCGGCCTGGCCAGCGTGCTGGGCCGCGTCACCCGGGTGCTGGTGCCCGTGCGGGGCGCCGCCGGTGAACGCAGCCTGGCCGGCTTCGCGGCGGACCTGAATGGCCTGCCGGTCAACGGTGCGACAGTGTTGCCGGCCGAGGTGCTGGTCACGGTCACGGAAACACCGGTGCTCGAAAGGCGCACCCTGACCATCAACTTCGTCCCGCCCGCGGTGGCGGGCTTCAACGTCTCCGCCAGGCTGGACCAGGCCGAACTGACCGTGCTTGGACCGCCTTCGCAGCTGGCCGGGCTCGAAGCGGTGAACGGCACCGCTGACGCCGCGCTGCTGCCCCAGCAGGGTGGCACTCACGTCGTGCCTGTCGAACTTGCACTGCCGGATGGCGTGATCGCCACCCGCGTGCCCCAGGCCACCGTCAGGCTGTTGCCGCAGAACCTGGAGGAGTGAGCATGCGCATCGCCCTGTTCGGTTCCCCCACCTTCGCCATCCCCGTGCTGGATGCCCTTCTGCAGGCAGGCGATGTCGTCGCCGTGGTCACGCAGCCGGCCAAGCCGGTGGGCCGCGGCCTGCGACTCGTACAGCCGCCACTGGCCCAGCGTGCCCTGGAGCTGGGCCTGCGCCTGGAACAGCCTGCCAGGCTGCGCGGCAACACCGACTTTCACGAACTCCTGGCCGGATTGAAGCTTGACGTGGCGGTTACCGCCGCCTACGGCAAGATCCTGCCGGCCAGCCTGCTTGAAGTGCCGCGCGAGGGCTTCCTGAACGTGCACGGAAGCCTGCTTCCCCGCTGGCGCGGCGCTGCACCCGTACAGTGGGCACTCATCAGTGGGGATACCGAGACAGGCATCTCGATCATGCAGACGGAAGCGGGGCTGGACACCGGCCCGGTGAGGCTGGCCCGCAGACTGCAGATCGGACCTGACGAGACCGCACCTGAACTGTTCGCCCGCCTGTCCGAGCTCGGAGCGAGCGCCGTAGCCGAAGCACTCGGCCTGCTGGCGGCCGGACGGCTGCCGAGCGTGCCGCAGGATGACGCGCTGGCCACCCACGCGCCGATGCTCACACGCGCCGACGGTCTCCTGGATTTCAGAAGCCCGGCCGGCAGCAACTACAATCGCTACCGGGGTGTGGCAGCCTGGCCCGGAACCTGGTTCCCCCATAACGACCTGGACGTGAAAGTTCACAGCATGCGGCCAGCCCCTGACGCAGCTGGGCTTCCGGGACAGGTACTCAGGCTGGATTCGGAAGGGATGCTGGTCGCCTGCGGCACCGGGGCGCTGCTCCTTGAGGAGCTGCAATCGCCGGGGCGCAAGCGGCTGCCCGCCAGGGACTGGGCGGCTGGCATGCAGATCAGACAGGGCACGCAGCTTAAGACGCTGGAGGACTGATGTATACCGTAGCGATAGTGGGCCGGCCCAACGTGGGCAAATCAAGCCTCTTCAACCGCCTGGTCGGACGCCGTGAGGCGATAGTGGCTGACGAAGCCGGCGTGACCCGTGACGTGAAATCCGCGCGACTGGAAACACCGTCCGGCAAGGCCTTCCTGCTGCTTGACACGGGTGGCCTCTGGAGCGGTGACGAGTGGGAGAAGTCCATCCACCAGAAGGTAGGCGAGGCACTGCGAACCAGTGACCTGGTGCTGTTCTGTGTCGACGGCCGGGCGGGTGCCACGGACGCGGATGCCGAGGTGGCCGGCTGGCTCCGGCGCCTGGACCGTGAGACCATTCTCGTGGCCACCAAGATGGACGACGAGCGCCACCTAGATGCCGCGGAGTTCTATGAACTGTACGGACTCGGTCAAAGTGGCAGCGGGGCTGAAATCCATCATGCGAAACGAAACTGCTAGTTCGGTGCTCGTTGTCGAAGATGAAGGGCT
>CAZBBU010000404.1:0-1927 GCA_964489965.1 uncultured bacterium | reverse complement strand
GAGAAGACCCGGCTGGGACTGGCCCGACTTCTGATGGCGCAACCGGACCTGCTGCTGCTGGACGAACCCACCAACCACCTGGACATGGAGATGCGTGACTGGCTCGGTTCCCATCTGGCCGGCTACAAGGGCGCCACGCTGATCATCTCGCACGACCGTGCCTTCCTGGATGGCAGCTGCCAGGCTACGGCCGAGATACGCAACAACCGCCTGCGCACCTTCGACGGCAACCCCACGGCCTACAGGGCAGCCCGGGCCGAACAGGAGCGCATCGAGGCTCTCACCCGCGCCAACCAGCACAAGGAGCACGAGCGTCTGGAGTCCGCGGCCGCGCAGATGAAGGCCTGGGCCGGCCAGAACGCCAAACTGCAGCGTCGCGCCAAGGCCATGTACAAGCGCGTCGAACGTTATGAAGCGACCATGCTGGACGACGCGGAGCGTGAGCAGGGCACCACCCGCTTCAGCTTCGACAGCGAGGAGTCAGGCGAGATCGTCCTGCAGGCCGCCCACCTGAGCCGCAGAATCGACGGCCGCCAGCTGTTCGAAGACATCGAACTGACGTTGCGGCGCGGCGACCGCGTGGCGCTCCTCGGGCCGAACGGGGCGGGAAAGACCACCTTCCTGCGGACACTGCTTGGCGACGCCGCCAGTGATGACCCGCGTGCCTACGTGCGCACGGGCTCGCGCGTGCGGCTGGGCTATTACGACCAGGAACTACGTGACGTGGACCCGGAGCGCACCCTGATCGAGGAGCTGATCCGCCTGACAGGTGACGTGGAAGCACACAACCTGCTGGGACGCTTCATGTTCCCCTATGACGCGCAGTCCAAGCAGATCGGCAGCCTCTCCGGCGGTGAGAAGGCCCGGCTGGCACTGCTGAAACTGACGATGGGCAACTACAACTTCCTGGTGCTGGATGAACCCACCAACCACCTCGACGTGGAGATGATTGAGGCACTGGAAGACGCGCTCAACGCCTATGAAGGCACACTCCTGATGGTCTCGCACGACAGGCGCTTCGTCGGCAGCGTCGCCGATAACGTCTGGGAGCTCAGCGACGGGCATCTCGAGAAGTACGCCGGCGGACTCGAGTACTGGCAGGAGAAGCGCAGACAGCTCAGGCAGACGGAAGCGGACAGGGCAGAAGCCGCCACTCCCAGGCCGGTGCAACCCACTCCGGCCAGGCCCAGGCTGAACCGCGGGCAGATGGAGAAGCGGGTGCTGGAGCTGGAGGAGGCCATCGCCACAGCCGAACAGGAGCTCGCGCAACTCAGCGAGAAGCTCGCCGATCCGCTGGGCCTGAGCCCTGAGGAGCTGGCCGACATCGCCAGGCAGCACGAAGCGCGCGATGCCGAACTGCTGGCTTACCTGAGCGAGTGGGAAGAACTCAGCGGGCACCTGGAAGGAACCGCCAGCCAGCCGGGCAGCTAAGATGGGGGCGTGACAGAGTTCCCTGGCGGAATAATCCCCATCAACCTCGTCTACTCCGGGCTGGACCGCACCATGGCCTCCTACCTGCTGCGAGGCGACGCAGGCACCTTCATGCTCGTCGAATGCGGTCCGTACTCACTGCTGCCGCAGCTGGAGGCTGCGATAGCTGAACTGGGCCTGGAGCTGTCCGGACTGACGGACATCCTGGTCACCCACATTCACCTGGACCACGCAGGCTCAGCCGGCGCTCTGGCCCGGCGCACCGGCGCCAACGTCTGGGTGCACCGGAGCGGCGCCGCCCACCTGATCGACCCCGAAAGGCTCATCAACAGCTCGCGCCGCGTCTACGGCGAGTCATTTGACGAACTGATGAAGGGCGCTGAACCACTGCCCGATCACAACACCCTGGAGACCCAAGACGGCGATGAGTTCGAGCTGCACGGCCGCCAGTTCAGGGTGCTGCACACGCCCGGCCACTCCGGCACGCACGTCAGCT
>CAZBBU010000403.1:0-1929 GCA_964489965.1 uncultured bacterium | reverse complement strand
GCGCGCCGAAAGGCTCGTCCATCAGGAGCAGCCGCGGCTCGAATGCCAGAGCCCTGGCGATGGAGACGCGTTGCTGCATACCGCCTGACAGCTGCCAGGGGTACTGTTTCTGGAAGTCCTTGAGGCCCACCAGCTCGAGCAGTGAGCGTGCGCGCTTCTCGCCCTCAGCCCTCGGTATCCGCATGATCTCCAGCGGGAGCATCACGTTGCGCAGCACGTTGCGCCATTCCAGCAGGGCAGGCGCCTGGAACACGTAGCCGTAATCGCGGTCGAGTCGCGCCTGGCGTGGCTCCTTGCCCATCACCCTGAGTTCTCCGGACGTGGGTGTCACCAGGTCGGCGATCAGGCGCAGCAGGGTCGTCTTGCCACAGCCTGACGGACCTATCAGGCTGATGAACTCGCCGTCGTTGATTGTCAGGTTCGCGCCATGAAGCGCGACGGTTTCCGTACCGCGGCCCTTGAAGATCATGTTCAGGCCGCGCACGTCGATCACGGGCTGGCCACTGACTGCCTGCACGTCGGTTGTCACGGCGGGGTTCAGGAGAGTTGCCGCAGCAGCAGCTGCCCGAAGTCCTGGGAGCCGGTGAAGCGTCCGTCCTCGACCTGAACCTGTCCCCTCACGGTCACGAGTTCCGGTCTGCCGTCGACTTCCATGCCTTCAAAACCGCTGTAATCCACGTTCATGCTGTGGCTGGCGGCGCTGATCTGCCCGCGCCATTCCGGATCCCAGACCACAAGGTCAGCGTCACTGCCAACGGCCACGGTGCCCTTGCGGGGGAACAGGCCGAACAGCTGCGCAGTGCGGGTCGACGCCAGGCTGACGAAGCGGTGGATGTCCAGTTTGCCGCGACTGACCCCGTAGGTGTAGAGCAGCTTCACGCGCTCCTCGATAGCCGGGATGCCGTTGGGAATCATGGGGAACGCGTCCTTGCCCATGTCTTTCTGGCCCGTGAAGTTGAAGGGGGCGTGATCGGTGGCCACGGTGTCGATCAGGCCGGATTCCAGCCCGCTCCACAGCGCCTCGTGATTGGAGCGGTCGCGCAGCGGCGGTGACATGACGTACTTGGCACCTTCGAAATCCGGGCGTTCGGCATAGGTCTTGTCCAGGAGCAGGTGAGGTATCACCGCCTCGATGCTCACGTCCACCCCGCGGGCCTTGGCGGCCACCGCGACTTCCAGAGCAGGTTTGCAGCTCAGGTGCACGATGTAGCCCCTGGCTCCTGTCAGTTCCAGGAAGGTGGTGAAGTGGTGCACGCCGTCAGCCTCTACGCTTTCGGGTCGGCTGGGCTCATGCCACTCGGGCCCGGTGTTGCCCTGGTCAATGAGTTTCTGCTGGAGTGCCGCCACCAGGTCTGCGTTCTCGCAGTGCGCAGTCACTGTCACGCCCAGTTCGGCTGCCAGGGTGAGCACGCGGAACAGTTCGTCATCGTCCACACCGAAGGCGCCCTTGTAGGCCAGGAAGACCTTGAAGGAGCTCAGGCCTTCCGCCACCAGTTTGCGCAGGTTGGCTTCAGTCTCGTCATCGAACCTGGTCACGCCGATGTGGAAGGTGTAATCGCAGGCGCTGTTGCCTGCGGCCAGCTGCTTCCAGTGGGCGACACCCTCCATCAGGTCCGCATTGCGCGGCGGGGCCAGCATCTCTATGAAGGTGGTGGTGCCGCCCACCAGCGCGGCGCGGCTGCCCGACTGGTGATCGTCCGCAGTGACGGTACCCATGAAGGGCAGGTAGATGTGCACGTGCGGGTCGATGAAACCGGGGAAGATGAACTTGCCGCTCGCATCTATGACGCGGGTGCCCCCGGGCGCCTCCAGGTTCTTGCCGATTGCGGTGATTTTTTCGCCCTCCACCAGAACATCAGCCTGGTAGCGGCTGTCGGCGGTGATTACTTCTCCGCCCCTGAAAAGCAGGCTCACTGAGCCACCTCCTAG
>CAZBBU010000402.1:0-1930 GCA_964489965.1 uncultured bacterium | reverse complement strand
CGCCAGTTGCTGCTCCTGAGCGAGGCACATGGGGCACCGCTCTACAGGCGCAAGGGAGCAGGCATCGAGCTGACACCAGCGGGCAAGGCTTTGTTGCCGTTCGCCTGTGAGGCAAGCGAGGCCCTGTCACGCGCACAGCGCTTCCTGAGCGGCGAACTGCAGGAGGATGGCGTACGCCTGCGAATCGGCCTCAGCCACCATCTCACCACGCGCTTCACCGGACCATTGCTGCAGGCTGCCCGCGAATACAACAGGCAGGGCAACCTGCTCCGTCTGCACCTTCTGGAGGCTTACTCAGATGACCTGATTGCGGCCTTGCAGTCAGCAACCATCGACGCGGCATTCCTGATCGATGAGCAAGGCCTGCGGACCGGGCCCGGCAACTCCGAAACGGTCACCCAGCCAATAGGCAGCGAGCGGGCCGTGTTGCTGGTGAAGAGTGACGATTCCCTGGCTGCAGAGCCGCAGTCCCCCTTGTCGGTACTGCAGGGTGAGACGCTGATCGTTCCATCGTTCGCCTCCACCATGTACCGGCATGTGCTTAGCGAACTGGCTGCAGCAGGGGTGCGGCCCGGTCGCAGCATTGAGGTAAGCGGACCAGCGGCCGTGCGGAGTGCCGTACTGGACGGGCTTGGCATCGGGGTGACCATTGAAAGCTTCGTGCGGCCGGAAGTGGCGGCCGGTACCCTGCGTGTCATCCACATCTCCACGCCAGGGACCACGATGAACGTCATGTGCCAGAGGCGGGATGACAGCCACCTGTTCCCCGACCAGCAGGACGCACTCACCTATCTGCTTGATCAACTGCCTGAGGAATAGCCTCAACTGACAGACCTCGGGCAGGAGACACCATCAACATTACTGATGATCTTAAGCACGCGGATTCGTCTTTTCACTTCCGTACAGATATAAAGGCACCACAGCCGCTGGTGTCCATAGATACTTCAATGATCTGCTTGAGCGACTCCTCCATCACCACTTTCCGCACCGTGGACAGCTGCAATCGGCAGGAGCAGCCGTGTCCCTGGCCCTGCCGGGCGCACTGGCGGTCGGAGTCTGCCTGGGCCTCTTGGGCTCGGGCGGCTCGATACTGACTGTGCCGATCCTGATCTACCTGCTGGGTCAGCCGGACAAGGTCGCAATCGCGGGCTCACTGGCCATCGTTGGCGCCATCAGCCTGATCGGTGCAATTCCCTTCGCGGCTCGCAAGCAGATTGACTGGCGCAGCGTTCTCTGCTTCGGAGTACCGGGCATGGCCGGCGCCTGGGTCGGCGCACACCTGGCGCACTACGTCAGCGGCACCTTCCAGGTGCTGATATTCGGCATCGTCATGCTGCTGGCAGCCGTATTCATGATGACGGGGACGAATGGCGCCAGCACCAGTCAGGCGCGACAGTCATGGTGGCTCATCGGGCTGGAAGGGCTGGCCGTCGGTGCCGTTACAGGACTCGTCGGAGTCGGCGGTGGCTTCCTCATCGTCCCGGCACTGGTCCTTCTGGGCGGACTGCCGGTGCACATCGCCATCGGAACAAGCCTGCTGATAATCGCACTCAAGTCAGGCGTCGGACTGCTCGAGTACCTGCAGGTACTCGAGCTCGCCGGCCTGGCGATTGACTGGTCGGTAGTCGGGATATTCAGCGCACTTGGCATCGCCGGCAGCATCCTGGGTGCCGAAGTCGGCAAACGCCTCTCCCGGGAAACACTGAAGCGAATGTTCGCCCTGTTCCTGCTGGCCATCGGCAGCTTCATCGTCTGGCAGAAACTGAGTGAGTTGCTGTGAGAGATCAACCGTCCACCGCGACAACAGGCGGCACCATGGAACACTCCTGACAGTTCGCAGGTAAAGTCTCAGCATGCGGAAATCACTGTCTAAACTCGCAAAGGTCACGGGCCTGCTGGCACTCGCTTTCGCCGCCACCGCCCAGGACGC
>CAZBBU010000401.1:1042-1938 GCA_964489965.1 uncultured bacterium | reverse complement strand
CAAGGCCGGGCGGGAAGAGGAGGCGGCACGAACCTGATGACGACACGAAGACGACACCAAAGAGAAGCACAGTGAGCGCAACAGCAGTCAGTCCAAGCAACGGCCAGGCAACGGAGCTTCCTGCCGTCATCGCGGCCCTGTACGAGAAGTTCGGGGAGTCCTCCTTTGTGCGTCAGCACACGGCCGAAGGCATGCCGACGCTGTGGGTCACGCGTGACCGCATCATGGCAGTCCTGAAGTACCTGCGCGATGAGCATCGTCCGCGTTACGAGATGCTGCTCGACGTCACCGCCATCGACGAGCGCGTGCGCGTGCACAGGGAAGGGCAGCCCGACAGCGATTTCACCGTTGTCTACCACCCGACCTCGTTCTCCGGCAACTGCGACATCCGTCTGAAGGTTGCCCTGAAAGAGAACGACCTGAACATGCCAACCGCGATCGGTCTGTGGCCGAGCGCCAACTGGCAGGAACGCGAGATCTGGGACCTGTTCGGCATTGTCTTCAACGGACACCCGAACCTCACCCGCATCCTCTGCCCGCCGACCTGGAAGGGCCATCCGCTGCGCAAGGACCATCCGGCCCGCGCGACGGAGATGGAGCCGTACCGCATGAGCGACGAAATCCAGGACCGCGAGCAGGAAGCCATGCGCTTCAAGCCCGAGGAGTGGGGTCTCAAGCGCCGCTCCGAGAATTCGGAGTTCATGTTCCTCAACTTCGGTCCGAACCACCCGGCTGCGCACGGTGTAATCCGCTTCGCGCTGCAGCTTGACGGTGAATACGTGCTGGACGTGGTGCCCGACGTCGGCTACCACCACCGCGGTGCCGAGAAGATGGCCGAACGCCAGACCTGGCACACCTTCATTCCCTACACCGACCGCATCGACTATCTCGGCGGT
>CAZBBU010000401.1:0-1032 GCA_964489965.1 uncultured bacterium | reverse complement strand
GGTGTGATGAACAACCTGCCGTACGTGATGGCGGTCGAGAAGATGGCCGGCATCCAGGTGCCTGACCGCGTGAAAGTGATCCGCGTCATGCTCGCGGAATTCTTCCGCATCTGTTCGCACCTGCTGTTCTACGGCACCTGGGCCGTCGACCTTGGCCAGCTGTCGCCGCTGTTCTACTGCTTCGTGGACCGCGAGAAGGCCTTCAACATCATCGAGTCCATCACCGGTGCGCGCATGCATCCGGGCTGGTTCCGCATCGGTGGCGTTGCGCAGGACCTGCCGCGTGGCTGGGACAAGCTGGTACGCGAATTCGTCGAGTACTTCCCGAAACGCCTGGCCGAGTACGACAAGATGGTGATGCAGAACACCGTCATCAAGCAGCGTACGCGCGGTATCGGCACGATGAACACCCAGGACGCCTTCGACTGGGCGATGACCGGCCCCGCGCTGCGCGCCACCGGTCTCGAATGGGACTACCGCAAGAATCGCCCGTACAGCGGCTACGAGAACTTCGAGTTCGACGTGCCGATCGCGGTGAACGGCGACTGCTACGACCGCGCTGCGGTCCGCGTTGAGGAAATGCGCCAGAGCTGCCGCATCATCAAGCAGTGTCTGGAGAACATGCCGGAAGGTCCGTACAAGGCCGACCATCCGCTGGCCACGCCGCCGATCAAGGAAAAGAGCAAACTCGACATCGAGACGCTGATCAACCACTTCCTCAGCGTCAGCTGGGGTCCGGTGATGGATCCGACCGAAGTCACGATGACGATCGAGGCCACCAAGGGCCTCAATATGTACTACCTGGTGAACGACGGCGGCATCGGTTCCTACCGTACCCGCATTCGTACGCCGTCCTTCATCCACATCCAGGCCATTCCTTTCCTCAGCCGTGGCCTGATGCTGGCGGACTTCACCGCTGTTGTTGCCACCACGGACTTCGTGATGGCGGACGTCGACAGGTAATGGTGAAGCGGGGACGAGTTACAAAGGACCGAGGAAAGATGGCTGCTAGCGGAGCATCGAGCGCACGAT
>CAZBBU010000400.1:0-1951 GCA_964489965.1 uncultured bacterium | reverse complement strand
AGAACATGATGGCGGGGATCAGGTACACGAACGCTGGCATGGTCTGCATGAAGTCCAGTACCGGACGGATTATGCGCTCCGCCGTGTCACTCCGGGCTGCCAGCACGCCCAGGGGCAGGCCCACCAGCAGGATGAGTAGCTGGGCGGTCAGCACCAGTGACAGTGTCTCCAGGAACGGCGTCCACAGGCCGATGTTGTGAACGATCAGCAGGCCGCCCAGGGCGAACAGACCCAGGCGCCAGCCGGCCAGCAGCAGCACGAGAACACAGATGATGCCGATGAGCACGAAGTCAGGAGCGACAGTCAGCACGTTCATGAGCGCGTCGATAACCACGTCCACGACCTCGGCGAAGCCGTCGAAGAACGGTCCGAAAACGTCCTGCATCCAGTCGACCAGGTTCTCGATCCAGTCGCGGATCGGGATTCTGAACCCGCTCATGCCGGCGCTCCCGTCTGGGCGACCTCGGCCTCTGTGCCGTTCCTGCCCGCCAGTGCCGCCAGGATGGCGCCCTTGACTATCACGCCCCGCAGGCGGGTGCCCTGGACCACCGCGATGGGCCCGGAAGACTGGCTGGCCAGGTCGATGATCTCGCTCAAGGGCGTGTCAAGCTCGACTGCTTCGGGAGTCTCGAATGACGCCGTGTCCAGCTGCTCGGCGTCCGGGTTGAGCTTGAGCTGCTCCAGCACGTCTTCGGAAGCCAGGTAGCCTTTCAGGTTCCTGTCTGTATCGGTCACGAAGATGCCGGACAGGCCGTGGCGGCGCAGTTTGGTGAGCACGGTGCGCGGCCCGTCGCGCAGGAATGCGGTGGCCAGCGGTGGCTGCATGATGTTGCTGGCCTTGAGCACCTCGCTGCGGTCCACGCCTTCCACGAAGGCGCTCACGTAATCGTTGGCCGGCCTGGCAACGATCTGTTCCGCCTTGCCTACCTGCACCACCTGGGCGTCACGCATGATGGCGATGCGGTCACCCAGCTTGAGTGCCTCATCGAGGTCGTGCGTCACGAACACGATGGTCTTGTTCATGCGGCCCTGCAGCTCGATGAGTTCGTCCTGCATCTCGCGGCGGATGAGCGGGTCCAGGGCGCTGAAGGCCTCGTCCATCAGCAGAATCTGCGCGTCCACCGCCAGCGCGCGGGCCAAGCCGACCCGCTGTTGCATGCCGCCTGACAGCTCGCCGGGCAGGTTGTTCTCCCAGCCGGCCAGGCCCACCAGTTCGATGGCGCGGTTGGAGCGCTCCAACCGCTCGTTCTTGGGTACCTTCTGCAGTTCCAGGCCGAACCCCACGTTGTCAAGCACGGTGCGGTGGGGGAGGATGGCGAAGTTCTGGAACACCATCCCGCTGAACATCTTGCGCCGCACCTCCATCAGGTCGCGCTTGCCCAGGCCGGTGATGTCCTGGCCGTTCACCAGGATCTTGCCGGCGGTCGGTTCATGCAGCCGGTTCAGCAACCGGAGCAACGTGGACTTGCCGCTGCCGGACAGCCCCATGAGCACGAACGTCTCGCCCTCGTTGATCTCGAGCGAGACGTCATACACTCCGACCGCGTTTCCGAACTTCGCCTGTGCCTCAGCCTTGCTGCCGCCCCTGTTCATGAATTCCAGGGCGGCCTCGGGCCTGGGCCCGAAGACTTTTGACAGGTGTTCTGTCGCCAGTACGGCCATGTTTTCAACTCCCAACTACTGCACAACAACCTGTAAGCTTGCCGCGTCTTACGTGTTTACCTTCTCTCCGGACACTGACTCATGTTGGTCAGCGGGCCCGCTCATGAGAGCGGGCAATGCATTTGACCCTAACACGGTTGTCACGGCCGCGGCCGTGCGTTTCACTCACCCAGAATGAGGGCGAACATGAGTGGCGCCACGATGGTTGCGTCCGACTCGATGATGTACTTCGGCGTATCGATTCCCAGTTTGCCCCAGGTGATCTTCTCGTTGGGCACGGCGCCCGAGT
>CAZBBU010000399.1:0-1961 GCA_964489965.1 uncultured bacterium | reverse complement strand
GCGGCCCTTGACCGTTTCGTAAGCCTGGCCCTGGAAGCCGATCCGCGAGCCGGTGCCCGAGCGCGTGGTCTTCAGCGACTGCCGCCGCTGCACCTTGCCCGTGTTGAACGGCGGGTCGATGTAGATGAGCTGGAACGCGCCGTCCGGCAGGAGACCCAGCACCTCTGCGTTATCGCCTAGGACGACCCGGCTCGGACCGTCCGGCGTCCAGTGGCGCTTCCCGAATTCGGACATCGAACCCTAGGGTATCCAACCGGCGCCGCTTGAGGCGCTTGCCGCCCGGCGACTCGCGGTTTGCTCATCCGCAGCGAAGTTCGTAAGCTCTCCGTAATAGCCCTTTGTGAATAATAGAACAAAGCTAGCTGCCGCCGTATGGCGGCTTCTCCCCCATCCCCCGTTCACACAGGAAACAGCATGACCACCGGAATCGACAAGACGAAGCTCCTCGCCGCCCTGGCAACCCTGCCGCGAGAGCGGGGCCGCGCCCTGGCCACGTTGCCGGACGTACTGACGCGCCACGGCGAGGGGCACGCCACCGTAACTGTCGTGCACGCGGACGGCTCGCTGGAGCTGGCGGCCAGCAACGACTCGCGCCTTCCGGCCGGCTCGCCCATCCCCGCGGACGGAATCGTGGCGCATGCCGCTACCACGGGCGAGAGCATCTACCTCACGGACACCGCAGCCCATCCCAGCTACCGGCTGGTGGCGGGCATGTGCTACGGCGTGGAACTGGCCGTGCCCATCTTCGAGCGCGATACGGTGGTGGCCGTACTGAACGTGGAGAGGAACGCCGAGTACGAGGCCGAGGACCGGCGCGTGATCGAGCTCTTCGCCAACGGCGTGAGCCACCAGCTGACGCAGGCGAGTCAGAGCCTGGAGGGGCGCCTCAGCTCCGCACTGGCGGCCGAGATCGCTGGTGTGGCCAACATGAAGGCGGCCACCCTACTGGCCCTGCATATCCTCGCGCCGGTGCTGGGCGCCGAGGCCGCCGTGATCCTCACCGAGCGGGGCGGGCGCCTCTTACCGATTGCCACCTACGGTGATGGACCCATCTGGGAGGCGCTGAAAGCTGGAACCCCTTACCCGCTGGGCTTCGCCTGGCAGGCGTGTCTGACCGGTCAGCCCCTCTTCACGCGTGACTACGCCAGAGACCCCTACGGCCTGGTCGAGATGCGGGAGGCCGTGCCGCCCACGGCGCTCACGTTGCCCATCGGCCTGCACGACACGCACCGCAACGCTCTCAGCCTGCACTTCCCTGACGGCACCCACGTGAGCAGTGGGGACGTCCAGCTGCTGCAGGGCGTCAGCCGGCAGCTCTCGGCCTCTTTCTCGGCGGCGCACGCGGCCAGCACGCAGAACCGCCTCATCGAGCTGCACACACGCGCGCTGCACCAGGAGATACCGGAGCTCTACCAGGAGATCCTCGACGCGGCCATAGAGCACGTGCCCGGCGCGGAAGCGGGCAGCCTCCTCATCCGCAAGCACGCCAACGACACCTTCAAGTACGTGGCCGCCACCGGCTTCGACCTCCGGAAGCTGCAACCGATAGAGCTCACGGAAGCCAACATGATGGCCTGGTACGCGGGTCCGGAGGAGGATTGGGACGCGGGCACCGTCCGCGTGCTGCGGAAGACCCAACAGGACCTGACCCACCACAGCCGTGAATCGAGCGGTCAGCGCAACCTGGTGGAGGCCGGCGAACTGGCGCACCTGAAGGGCACCGCCTGCATGCCCGTGCGCTACGACGGCCAGGTGTTGGCCGTGCTGAACCTCGACAACTTCACCCGCGACACCGCCTTCGGCGACGACAGCCTCTACTCGTTGGGGCTGTTCCGCCTGCCGCTAGCCACACTACTGGCCGGCGCGCAGCACCGCGCGGAGCTCGCCCGCGCCAGCCGCACCGACCCACACACGGGCCTCAACAACCGAGTCGGCTTCACCTACCACCTCGAGCGGCAGCA
>CAZBBU010000398.1:0-1973 GCA_964489965.1 uncultured bacterium | reverse complement strand
GCACGATGATGTCGCTGGACAGAACCTGCTCGGCCCACGCCCTGGCGCCCGGCAGCGAGTGATCGCGCCAGTTGCCGCATTCAAGCTCGCTGCAGCCGGGGATGGCACCTTCGAATGCGGCCACCCGCCGCAGTGCCGATTCAAGTGCTTCAGCGACGGCGGCGGGTTCCGGCTCGCCCAGGCAGACCATGTAGAAACCGGTCCGGCAGCCCATGGGGCTCGCGTCGATGACCACGTCACCGAGTTCGTCGCGCAGGAATCCGGCCAGGAGGTGCTCGATGGTGTGCAGCGGACCGGTGGGAATCTCGGACCTGTTCGGCTGCACGAAACGCAGGTCGAACTTGCTGATCACGTCTCCCCCGGCAGTTGTGTACTTGCCGGCTGTCCGCACGTAAGGAGCACGCACGCGTGTGTGATCCAGGTTGAATGATTCAAGGCTGCTGCCTGTTCTCGTGGTCATGCCCGGATTATAGCCAGACGTCTTGCGCATTTCCGTCCCCGTAGCCCTGCAGAGGCGTTAGACTGGCCGCGTTGTAATAATCGTATTGCCACAAACCGGATGGAGGCTATCTTGCAGGAACGACTTGCCATATTTATTGACGGCAGCAATCTTTATAACGGTATGCGTGAGAATCTGAGCAACACCCGCGTGAACCTGTCCGAGCTGATTCAGCAGCTCAAGCGGAACCGGCGGCTGGTGCGCACCTACTATTACAATGCGCAGCTCACCGAGGATTACGACGGCGAACTGCGCGAGGGCCAGCAGCGCTTCTTCGAATCGCTGCGCCGCATCCCCTACGTGACCGTGCGGCTCGGGCGTCTCTACCGCAGGCAGGACGGCACGCTCGTGGAGAAGGGCGTCGATGTGGCGATAGCAGTCGAAAGCCTGAGCCTGGCCATGACGGACGCCTACGATTGCGCGCTGATCGTGTCCGGGGACGGCGATTACGTCGAACTGGTCGAAGCCATCAAACGCCAGGGCAAGCACGTGGAGTGCGCCATGTTCAGGAATCAGTCAGCAGGCATTCTGGTCGAGTACGTCGACGTGTTCACACCGCTTGATGACCTTGACTGGACGCGCATAGTCTTCTGAGCCCACAGTCAGTGTCTTTGAGCGAGCCGCCCGTGACCAAAATGGGCGGCTCGCTTCTGTTGCGGGGTTGGCTGCTGGTGTTCCGCTGGCCCAGCGTGGGCTCTCGGCTTAATAGCCCGCACGCTTGAGTCAGGCGGCGCCTATCAGCTCCAGCACCTGCTGCTCCGTGAGCACCGCAACGCCCAGCTCGTTCGCCTTGTCGAGCTTGGAGCCGGCTGACTCTCCCGCCACCAGGTAATCGGTCTTGCTGCTGACCGAACCGGCGACCCGCGCCCCATGTGATTCAAGCAGCTGCTTCATGGCTGTACGCGGCATGCTCAGCGTGCCTGTCAACACGACTGTCTTGCCACTGAGCACGCCGGCGGAAACAACGGAATCGGGTGCCGCAGGCCTGACACCGCGTTCCAGCAGCAGACGGATGGTGCGCTGCATCAAAGGCTCAGCCAGAACGCCGGTGACAGCCTCGGCAGTGGCGGGGCCGACGTCCGGGACCGCCAGGAGCTGTTCGACGGTGGCTGCCTGCAGTTCCTCCAGTGACCCGAAGTGCCTCGCCAGCACCTCTGCTGTGCGCAGCCCCACCTGGGGCAGTCCCAGTCCTGTTATGAACGCGGCCAGCGGTCTGGTACGGGAGGCGTCGATCGCACGCACCAGCTTCTCGGCTGAGGCAGCGGCGAAGCCAGCCAGCGGTTCCACCTGTTCCGCCTCCAGCAGGTAGATGTCCTCGATCGCCGACACCAGGCCTGCCTCGATCAGCAGAGCCACCGTGCTCTCCCCCAGGCCCTCGATGTCAAGCGCCTGGCGCGAGGCGAAGTAAGTCAGTCGTGCCTGCAGCTGCGCCGGGCAGGCAGGGTTGGGGCACATCAGGTTTGCGCCCCTCATC
>CAZBBU010000397.1:0-1976 GCA_964489965.1 uncultured bacterium | reverse complement strand
CCTGGCCAGCTACGACGAGCAGAAGATCCGCGCCGTCGAAGGCAGCCTGAACCCGACCATCATGGCGCTCTACGAGGACGAGGACGTGCTCGAGGCGGTTCCGTTCTTCGGCAGCCTCTACGACGTGTTCATCAACGCCGTCGCACGGCCTTCGACTGCCACTGCTCCGCAGTACGCATCGGTGTCGCAGCAGTTCTACCGTGCGGTGCACAGTGTGCTGAGCGGCGACGAGGATGCAGCAACGGCACTGGCCCTGCTGGAGATGGACCTGGTCGAAATGACCGGATTCGAAGTCGGCACTCCCTGAGCCTTACACGGGCAGGTTGTGACTCGCTTTAGCTGAAGCATCCGGGGTTGGTGGTCTGTTGGTTGACCGCCAACCCCGATCTCAATGCCCACCGCGCCGCCTGGCTGGCGTGTGCGGGCACCAGGGAGGCTGCCAACTCAGTGACATCCCGACAGACAACCGCAAGCGGCATCTCGAAACTGGCCCGCAGGGAGGAACGCAGTGCACTCCTCATGCTGCTGCCATCGTTCCTTATCATCCTGGTGCTGGCTATTTACCCGCTCTCCAGAGTCTTTTATTCCAGCTTCACCAACGAACGCTTCGCCAGCGGAGCCAGCGGTCAGACGGAATTCGTCGGACTGGGCAACTACCGCAAGCTCCTGAGCATGACCATCAGGGCTCTGCCGGCCGCAACGGATGCCGACGGCAACGTGCGCGTGGACGACGCCGGCAACACGGTGTACCAGAACCCGCGTCTCTTCCTTCGCACGCTGGACACGGAACTCACCTACGATTCCGTCGCCACCTTCAACCTGTTCGGAAACCGCTACGTGCTCGGCGCCACCAGTGCCACCTTCATCCGGGCCATCTGGGACACCCTGGTGTTCACGGTGAGTTCCGTGGCACTGGAAACGATACTGGGCCTGGTCATAGCGCTGGTGCTGGTGGCCAACTTCAGGGGCCGGGGGGTGATGAGGGCAGCTATGCTGGTGCCCTGGGCCATCATCACCGTGGTGTCCGCCCGCATCTGGGAATGGATGCTGCAACCAACCAGGGCCGGTTTCTTCAATACCCTGCTGTGGGACCTGGGTCTGGCTGACGGCAACTTCGCCTTCTTCCAGACCGCTTCGCTGCAGATCCCCAGCATGGTGATGATCGACGTCTGGAAGACCACGCCGTTCATGGCGCTGCTCATCCTGGCCGGCCTCACCACCATCCCAAGCGAGCTCTACGAAGCGGCCGAGGTCGACGGCGCCAGCAAGATCAGGCGCTTCTTCAGCATCACCCTGCCGCTCCTGGTGCCAACGCTGGCCGTGGCACTCATCTTCCGCACCCTGGACGCCCTGCGGGTGTTCGACCTGTTCCAGGTGGTGTTGGGCGACTCACGCAACTCCATGGCCAGTTACGCCTACTACCAGCTGATAAACGCACGTGACGTGGGCATGAGTTCGGCCGCCAGCGTGGTCATATTCCTGATCATCTTCATCTTCGCGATCCTGTACATCCGCGCCCTGGGGGTGAACCGCAATGCAGAGTAGGCGCCGGCAGGGCCCGATAGGAAGAATCCTCTTCTGGATCCTGGTTGTCTTCATCTTCATCTACCTGATGTTCCCGTTCTACTGGGCCTTGATCAGTGCGCTGAAGCCGCACGCCGAGCTGATTCGCACCCCGGCCACATACTGGCCGGAACAGATAACCTTCGCGAATTTCGAGGCGGTCTTCCAGAACCAGGCGTTCCTGCGCGGGCTGCTCAACAGCCTGATAGTGGCGGGTGCCACCACTGTGCTCAGCCTGCTTGTCGGCTCCTTTGCCGGCTTCGCCATCGGCAAACTGCGCTTCCGCGGCCGCGGCGCCTCCATGTACCTGATCCTGGCCATGACCATGTTCCCGCAGATAGCGGTCCTCTCCGGCCTCTACGCGGTCATCCGGGTTCTGAACCTGCCGGGCATACCCAGCATGATCCTGTCCT
>CAZBBU010000396.1:0-1991 GCA_964489965.1 uncultured bacterium | reverse complement strand
GACGAGGTGCTGGATGTACAGGTTGCGGGCCACACTGCCGGCGGCAACAGCAGGGGACACCGCGTCCTCGCCGGCCATGAAGTCGCAGTGCCCCGACCGGCTGACTACGAGGCGGCACTGGCTGAAGCGCGGGTGATCGCTGACCCTGAAGCGCGCAGGAAGCTCACTGCCGAGTCGGTCGCCGATGCTGCCCGCAGCCTGGGAATGACGGTCATGGATCAGCCGGAGCTGCTTGACGAGGTCACCGGCCTGGTCGAATACCCCTTCCCCATAACCGGCAGCTTCGCCGAGCACTACCTGGAACTGCCGGAAGAGGTGCTGACCACGGTGCTAATCACCCACCAGCGCTTCTTCCCGCTGCGCAAGGAGAATGGTGAACTGGCACCGGCCTTCGTGGGCGTTTCGAACAACAAGGTGACTGACGAGGCCGTGGTCCGCCGTGGCTACGAGCAGGTGCTCGACGGCAGGCTCTACGACGCGCGCTTCTTCTGGGACAGTGACAGGCAGAGCAGCCTGGCGCAGCATGCCTGGGGCCTGTCCGGCATCGGCTACCAGCGCGAGCTGGGGAGCATGGCGGACAAGGTGGCCCGCGTGGCCAACGCCGCCCGGGCCATCGCCGGGCTGGTCGGGCTGGACGAAGACGGGCTGGCGCAGCTCAACGCCGCCGTACCTCTCTTCCGGGCCGACCTCGTCACCGGCATGGTCTACGAGTTCCCCGAGCTCGAGGGCATCATGGCCCGTGCCTACGCGCTCGCCGAAGGTCAGCCCGCGGCGGTGGCCCAGGTTCTCGAAGAAGGCGTGCTGCCCAAAGGGCCGGGCAGTGCACTTCCTGAGTCGCAGGCTGGCATGGTTCTGGCGGCGGCGGACAAGCTGGAGAAGATCATCGGCTTCGTGGCCATCGGCCGGAAACCAAGTGGTTCCGCGGACCCGTTCGCACTCAGGCGTGACGGCATCGGCCTGGCCCGCCTTCTCAACCACTCAGGCTGGACCGCCTCCACGGAAGAGCTGGTCACGGCGGCCGCAGGAGCTTTCGAGGGTGCGATAGAAGTGACCGCGGAACACCTTACTGACACCGTGCAGTTCATACAGGAGCGGATCAGCGCACTGCTGCAGGAAGAGGGACTCACCGTACCCGTGATACGTGCCGCCGGACCGGGCAGCGGCCCGGTGCTGGCAGCCAGCCGGCGGGCGCACCTGCTGGCCAGGCTGGCGGTGAATCCCGGATTCACCGAGCTGGCAGCGCTGTACAAGCGGGTCGCCAACATCGCCGGTCAGGCAACGGACGGCGTGAAGGTCGACGCGTCACTGTTCAGCGAGCCACAGGAACAGGACCTCCTCACGGCGATTCCGGCGGCGGCCTCAGGCGCCGGACACCTGCTTGACCTGGCCGCTGACAGGCTTGACCCCTGGGACCTGGGATCCGGCCCGGGCGCCGGGCTGGAGGAGGCCAGTGCCGCGATCAGCGCTGCCCTGACGGAAGTCATCAGCGTCAAGCAACCGCTGGACGACTTCCTGGACAACGTGCACGTACTGAGTGACGATGCGGGCGTGAGGGCCAATCGCCTGGCACTTCTGGCCCAGGTGCGTGACGCCCTGCGGCCGCTTGGCGCTCTCGAGCACCTCGACAGCCTCAAAGGCGGCTGACGGCCAGCCACAGGCGGAAGCTAAAGAAGTTCCCCCGGAGCGGATGCCCCGGGGGAACTTTCCTTGGTGCCGAAGGTGGGACTTGAACCCACACAGCCTCGCGGCCACACGACCCTGAATCGTGCGCGTCTACCAATTCCGCCACTTCGGCAGGTGAGGCGGGACCCCGCTTCCGGGATCCGGCTCCGTGCCCGGACTGGGCACGTGGCAGAAAGTGATATTAACACAACTGCGCGCGAATGCAAGCCTCCTTGAAACCGAAGTGCCCCGAGGCACTACCGGCGTCAGGCATGCACTTTCAGGCAGGCCGGCCGGAGGCTCAGATGGTGAACTTGCCGTCCTGCTGG
>CAZBBU010000395.1:0-2003 GCA_964489965.1 uncultured bacterium | reverse complement strand
TGCGGCGATGGCCGTGCCGACCAGAATCATGCCCAGCACCTTGCGGCCCCGGAACGGGATGATGAAACTCCAGGAACCGCGCGCCTCAATGGTCATGAACAGGACGATGACAGCGATGGCAAGGGCCAGCAGCACCGTGAGTGTCAGGGCGGGGGAGAAGCGTCCCCAGCGGCGCCGCACTGGAGTGCTGCCGTCACGGCGGCGCGCGTCGAGCATGGAATCAGCCGACACGGGCGGACTTCCTCAGCAGGAGAACTATGAACAGGGCGCCGCCGATGAAGCCGACCATCGTGCCGATCGGAATCTCATACGGGTAACGCAAGGTCCGGCCCAGGATGTCACAGATCAGGACGAAGCCGGCACCGAAGATCGCAAGATAGGGAATCGCCCGCCGTACGTTGTCGCCGATGAGCATGCTCACCACGTTGGGCACCACCAGGCCGATGAACGGAACGCTGCCTACGTTCACCACGTTCACGGCAGTGATCAATGACACTATGGTGAGTCCAAGCGCCACTATCCGGCCGTAGTTGACGCCCAGATTCTTGGTGAAGGACTCGCCCATTCCGGCCACGGTGAAGCGGTCAGCGGCGAAGTAGGCAACAGCAGTCAGTGCCCCGGAGATCCACAGCAGCTCGTAACGCCCACGCAGTACCCGTGAGAAGTCGCCGTTGGTCCAGGAGGCCAGCGACTGCAGGAAATTGTAGCGGTAGGCCAGGAACGTGGTGAAGGCCGCGATCACGCCGCCAAGCATGATGCCGAGCAGCGGCACGATCAGTGGTGAACGCAAGGGGATGCGCCGCAATATCAACAGAAGCAGGCCGGTTCCCAGCAGCGCGGTGATGGACGCCACCAGGATCTTAAGAAACACGGAACTGTTCGGGAAGTACATCGTGACCAGCAGGATCCCCAGTGCGGCTGATTCTGTGGTTCCGGCTGTGGACGGCGAGACGAAGCGGTTTCTGGACAGGAGTTGCATCAGCATGCCGGCCACGCCCATCGACATGCCCACCAGGATTATGGCGAGTGTTCGTGGGACGCGACTTGCCAGTAACACCAGGTTGGCGCGCAGGTCGTTCAGATTGAAGAGTGAGCCCAGCGACAGGTCGTAAGCACCTATCGCCAGGCTCACGATGCTCAGCAGCACCAGCGCCGTCAGGGAGAGGACGATCGTCAATCTTGCCCGCCAGGGCTGTGGCTGAGTGATCAAGTCAGGCTTAGCGGTTGTACGCCGCGCTGATCTCGTCCAGCATCTCGTTCATGCTGGTCAGGCCCGCACCGGTGATGATGTACCAGTTGAACGGGTTGAGGTAGACGATCTGGTCGTTCTGGTAAGCAGTCGTCTGGTGCATCAGCTCGTTGTCGATCACGGCAGCTGCGGGCTGGGCATCTTCGGTGCCGATAGCGGCATCACGGTCGATGACGAACAGCCAGTCGGGGTCGTACTCGAGCAGGAATTCGAATGAGATGGGTTCACCGTGCGTGGCGCTCTCCACATCCTCGATGGTCGGGTTCAGGCCCAGTGTCTGGTAAAGGAGCGAACCGCGTCCGGCACGCGCGTTGTTCGGTGCCAGTACGGAGAGACTGCCGCCGCTGACCATGACTATCAGGCCATTGCCGCCTGCAGACACCTGAGCCGCGAGCTCGTCAACGCGGCTCTGTACCGCGGCCAGTTCTGCTTCAGCTTCATCTTCGAGGCCGAATATGGTGCCGAGCGTCCTGGTGTTCTGCTGGAAGCTCTCGTAGAAGGCGTCGCTGAACGACAGGTCGATGGTCGGTGCCATGTTCGCCAGTTCGCCATAGGCTGTGGAAGAACGACCGGCGACGATGATCAGGTCGGGCTGCGAAGCGTTCACTTCCTCGTAGTCCGGTTCAAACAGGCTGCCGATGTTGACCAGGCCGTCGGGAAGCCAGCTGGGGCTGGCGCCGGCCAGTGGCGGTGCTCCGTCAACTTCGGCACCCAGAGTGGTCAGGGTATCGATGGAGGCGTAGTCGTAGCTGAA
>CAZBBU010000394.1:0-2008 GCA_964489965.1 uncultured bacterium | reverse complement strand
GACTGCGGAGTCCGTGGTGTTGACGGACTGGCCGCCGGGCCCCGAAGAGCGGTAGACGTCGACCCGCAGGTCAGAAGGGTCGATTTCCACGTGGATGTCGTCATCGATCTCGGGCATGACTTCCACCGATGCGAAGCTGGTGTGGCGCCGGCCCTGCGAGTCGAACGGTGAGACACGAACCAGCCGGTGCACGCCGCCCTCGCTTGACAGGAAGCCGAACGCACGCTCTCCCCTGACGATGAACTGCGCGTAATCCACAGCCTGTGGAGCCGCCTCGTTGCTCTCAAGGTCCACGAACTCGACCTTGTAACCGTTCCGCTCGGCGAAGCGGCGGTACATCCTGACCAGCATTCCGGACCAGTCCGAACTCTCGGTGCCACCGGCACCGGGCTTGATCGTCACGATGGCAGCACGGTCGACATGGTCACCCGACAGCAGGGTCTCCCGATACAGGCCGTCCAGGTCAGAGTCAAGCCGGCTGGCTTCTTCCGTCAGGTCCGATATCTCGTCCTCTGTCTCGGCCAGCTCGAACAGTTCCTCGAGTCCGGTCAGGTCGTCCTTCAGGCGGGCGAAGCCGTCAACCACACGCCGAAGGCGGGCGCTCTCCTGGCTGACCTTGCGGGCGTTATCGGGGTTGTTCCAGAGTTCCGGATCGTTCAGTACGGGTTCAAGTTCATCAAGCCGCGAGCTTTTGCCAGCGATGTCAAAGATACCCCCGTAGGGTATCGAGTCTCTGTTTCATGGCGGGCAGGTCTACAGTGCTCATAGCGTGCTAGAATACCATCCCAGAGCGGCTGAAGGGGTGTCCCGTGCCACCCGTGGCAGGCCGGCCGGAGGCTCCCGAACTTGTGGTTTTTTGACACCTTCAGACTTTCAGACCTGCTCGACATCCTGATCATTGCCGTATTCCTGTATCAAGCCTACAGCCTTCTCATCAATTCCCGGGCCTGGAACGTCGTGCGTGGACTCGGCCTCCTGCTCATCGTCTGGTTCGTTGCCAGCCAGCTGGGCCTGCAGGCCACCCAGTGGCTGTTCGACCGCGTGGCGCCCGTCGGCTTCATAGCGCTTGTCGTGGTGTTCCAGCCTGAGCTGCGCGCGGCACTCGAGCGCGTGGGCCGTGGCCGCCTGGGCAAGGGTACCGGGCAGGATCCGGTGCAGGAGATCATGGGTGCGGTGCGTGACCTCGCTTCCCAGCGGCGCGGCGCGCTGCTGTGCATACAGGGACGCACTCCACTCAGCGAATACGGCGCCAACGGCACCGAGATCAACGCGCCGGTCTCAAGCGCACTGCTGCAGACGGTGTTCGCCTCTGCCGGGCCGCTGCACGACGGCGCGGTGCTGATAAAGGACGACATGATAACCCACGCGGGCGCCATACTGCCGCTTTCTGACCGTCAGGACGGCTGGAGCGTGAAGCACGGCACCCGTCACCGTGCGGGTCTGGGCCTGGCGGAAGTGAGCGACGCGCTGGTGCTGATCATCAGTGAGGAGCGCGGCACCGTCAGCCTGGCCAGAAACGGTGAACTGCGCAGTGACGTGGCGCCGTCTGACGTCCTGGTGGCACTCCGGGAGGCTTACGACTCGTGAAACAGGTGCTGCCAGCCGTCAAGGCGTTCTTCCTGCTCAATTGGCCCCAGAAGCTCGGGGCTCTCCTGGCCGCCGTGCTGGTGTGGTGGTTCGCCACGGTGGGTGACACGCCACAGACGCAGGCGAGCCGCCTGGTGAGTGTGGAAGTGCAGGGACTGGGCAGCGGCAGCGTCGCCAGTGGCATCCCCGATAACGCGGTGATCACCATCCGCGGTCCCAGTGTCCTGATCGAGCGTCTGCAGGCCCAGAACCTGGCCGCGGTCATAGATCTGGAGGGACGTTCAGGCGATTTCGAGCAGAGTATCAACGTCCTGATCCCGCAGGGTGTCGAGCTGGTGAGCGTCACCCCGGGCGAGGTCATCGGTACGATTGAGACACTGACCGAGGCAACGGTGCCGGTGGACCCGGTACTGATCGGCGC
>CAZBBU010000393.1:0-2021 GCA_964489965.1 uncultured bacterium | reverse complement strand
TTTCCAAGATACTCCGAGATGCCTTGAATTACAAGGCAGACCGCTTCAGCCGCGCCGGCCTGGACGCGGACACGGGCGGCTCAGCCGCATGGTCTGACAAGCGCATCGACAGCCTGTTGCGCGAGTTCGGCTACGACTTCGATCCAAACCTCACAAAGGCATACGCTGTGCGGATGCGGCCTGATGACTTCCTGAAGGCAACGACACCCAAGAGTGAGCGCGCAAGGCTTGAGGAAGAACGCGGCGAACTGGATGCGTCGCAGCTTGCCGCAGAAACGCAGTCGATCTACCTCACCGTGGAGGAAAGCGACGAAGAAGGCGTGTTCAACATCAAGGGGCATGAAGGTCGGCATCGCATGATGGCGCTTCGTGATGCGAGCGTGACTTCCGTGCCGGTGGTGGTGATCGTCCGCGGCGAGGCGATCCGCGACGCGGCGGCGATTTGACGCGTGCGACGATCTTCGGGCAGTCGTCCTCACGCCATGCCTTGAGCCGGGCCGGATCCTGCTCGAGCTCACGCTTGACCGGCCGGCGCCATCAGCAGCTTAAGGGAGCTTCACCAACGCCACTCGGCGATTCTTGGCGCGACCTTCTTCGGTGCTGTTGGTGGCTACTGGGGCCATCATGCCGGCACCTGCCGTACTCAGGCGGGCTTCAGCCACGCCACGCTTCACCAATTCGGCCTTGACGGCCTGCGCACGTTGGTCAGAGAGCGTGAGGTTGTGGGCGTAACTGCCCTGGCTGTCCGTATGCCCGACCACGAGGAGTGTCAGTTCGCGCTGTTGCTGCAGCAGGGTAACGATTTCCTGCAGCGTTTGATCGGATTCCGGCTTGATGCGCGCTTCGTTGGTGTCGAAGTAAATGCCATACAGCGCGATGCTGCCGTCGCTGTCGAGGCTGCTCGCCATTTCTTCCGCCTTTACTTCGACCATCCTGCTTTCCCGCACGCGCGGTTCCACCACGTGCACCACGGCCACGGTGCGACCGCCGAGTGCCTTGCAGTACTGGTTCGGATCCAGCTGGTAGGCATGGACGGTGAGCCAGCCCGTATGATTGCCCTTGGGCCAGGTGGCGGCGATGTAGTGCTGATCATCGATGCGTGAGGTGAGGGCGCAGTTGCCGTTGCTGAAGGCGGCGTCCTTGACGTTGGATTCATTCAGGAACTGCAACATCAGGCTCGTCTTACCGCCACCGCCGGCCGTGGCACGGTGGGCATCGCCGCCGCAGGCCTCACGCAGGCACTCGAAGCGGGTTTCGCCGCCGAGGGCGGCAATTTCATCTTCGTAGTTGCGTACCACTTCCAGTGGCGAACGTTGTGCGGGCAGCACATACACCACGCGGGTGACCTTGCCCTCCAGCGTTTCACTGTTTTCCGGGCGATGGACGCGGTTGTTGTGGCTGTCATATTCACTGCTGTCGACACTCGGCTTCAAGGCCGATAGCGGAATGCTGAGGCGGGCGTATTCACGCTGCTCAAACGATACGATGAAAGCGCCTTCGTAACGCTTGAGCGGTGCCGGATCGCGGGCTCCGGGAATGTCAGCGACTGGTTCGGTGGCATCAGCCAGTGCGCTGAGCGGCTGGAGCAGCAAAGGAATGCTCAGTACCGCGCAACGCAGGGAAATGCGCAATAAGGCTTTCATGGTGATCCTCGCTTCCATCAATCTTGAAACTCCGGCACCCGCGACATGGCCATGCGTGGGTTCTGGCCTGGTACCGGCACGATGTAGTCGCCGTCACCCGTGCGTTCAAAGCGCAGCACTTCCTGACGGAAGACGTTGTAGAACGACAGGAATTGGCCGTCATCGGTAACTGACCAGGACACGATGTTTTCATCGAGGCCGAACATGGGAATGCACGTATCTTCCAGGGTCAGTGCCCAGCCTCCGATGGTGTACTGGTCACCGAGCTCGACGAAGCAATAGGGATCGCCCTCGGAGACCCCGGTGATGTAATAGAGGCCGCGAAATTCCGGTGGCGGACTGATCATGTCGTTGTCGTTGCCGGAAGCGCAGGCGGTT
>CAZBBU010000392.1:0-2022 GCA_964489965.1 uncultured bacterium | reverse complement strand
GAAGCCCAGAAGCTGCTGGCGGACTACGGCGTGGCCGCGGATGTGTGGAGCGCCACCTCCTACAAGTCACTGCACACAGAGGCGATTGACGTCGAGCGCTGGAACCGGCTGCACCCTGCTGAGGAACCACGCGTGCCTTTCGTGCACCGCGTGCTGGAGCCCACCGAAGGTCCGATCGTGGCGGCCTCCGACTACATCAAGCTGCTGCCCCAGGCGCTCGCAGGTCACCTGCCCCGTCCCTTCACCGTGCTCGGCACCGACGGCTTCGGTCGCAGCGAAGCCCGCGCCGAACTGCGCGATTTCTTCGAGGTGGACGCCAGGCACATCACGGTGGCCACCCTGCACGCACTGATGCAGGCCGGCACTGTGGACGCCGATCTCGTTAACAAGGCAATCGCCGACCTGGGTGTCGACCCCGACAAGCCCAACCCCCGAGTGAGCTAAGGAGAACTTCTGTGGCCAAGGAATTCAAACTGCCTGACGTTGGCGAGGGCGTCGACTCGGGAACCGTAGTATCCGTGCTTGTCAAGGAAGGTGACGTGATCGCCGTCGACCAGCCCGTCATCGAGCTGGAGACGGACAAGGCCGTTGTTGAAGTTCCGAGCAGCGTGGCCGGCAAGGTCACCTCGATCGGCGTGTCTGCCGGAGCTGATGTCAGCGTCGGCCAGGTCATCCTGACCGTTGAGGAAGGCGCCGGTGACGAACCGGCCGCCGAGGAACCCGCAGCTGCCGAGGAAGAGCAGCCCAGCGAGGAAGCGGCGCAGGCCAGCGAACCCGCCGCGGAGCCCGCACCGGAACCCGCTGCGGCCGCACCCGCAACTGCAACCCCCGCCAGCCCGGGTCGCAGCATCCCCGCAGCGCCCAGCGTCAGGCGACTGGCCCGCGAACGCGGCATCGACCTGAGCCAGGTGCAGGGCAGCGGCATCCTGGGCCGCATCTCGGCAGCTGACTTGTCTGCAGCTGGCCAGGCAGCGCAGCCGGCAGCCGGAGCGCCCGCCTTCAAGCTGCCCGACTTCAGCCGCTGGGGCAACACCACCCGTGAGCCCATGAGTGGCGTGCGCAAGGCCACCGTGAGATCCATGGCCACCGCCTGGGCCACCGTGCCGATGGTCACGCATTTCGACAAGGCTGACACCACGGAACTGGAAGCACTGCGCAAGCGCTACCAGCCGCGCGCCGAAGCCGCCGGCACCAAGCTGACCCCCACCGCCATCCTGGTCAGGATCGCGGCCGCCGCACTGCGTCGTTTCCCTGATTTCAACGCCTCCATTGACGTTGAAAGCCAGGAAATCATCTACAAGGACTACGTCAACATCACGGTGGCCGTGGACACCGATGCCGGCCTGTTGGTTCCGGTGATCCGTGATGCCGACCGCAAGAACGTTATCGAGCTGTCCGCTGAGCTGGCTGAACTGGCCGAGAAGGCGCGTGACCGCAAGCTGAGCATGGAGGAGATGCAGGGCGGCAACTTCAGCATCAGCAACCTGGGTGGCATCGGCGGCACGGGCTTCACACCCATCGTCAGCCCACCCGAAGTCGCCATCCTGGGCGTGTCCCGCAGCGTCATGGAACAGGTTTACGACAAGGAAAGCGGCGGGTTCACCCCCCGGCTGATGATGCCGCTGGCACTGACCTACGACCACCGCCTGATCGACGGCGCCGCCGCGGCCCGCTTCCTGCGCTGGATCTGTCAGGCGATCGAGGAACCCTTCCTGCTGGCGCTGGAAGGCTGAGCCTTCGGGCAGCGGGGCGGCCGTGAGAAGCGGCCGCCCCGTGCTACGATGATGCGTCATGGAAGGGCTTTCGAGCGCTAATCCCGTAGCCGGAACGGCAGTTGCCAGTCGCGTGGTGACAGACGCCGGCAGGGCAGCCGGCCTGGTGGCGCGCGGGCTTACCCGCCGCTACGGCAGGCGCCAGGTTGTCAAGGGTGTGGACCTGAGCCTCAGCCGTGGTGAGATCGTGGCGCTCCTCGGCCCCAACGGCGCCGGAAAGACCACCAGCTTCTACATGATTGTCGGCATC
>CAZBBU010000391.1:0-2027 GCA_964489965.1 uncultured bacterium | reverse complement strand
GATGAAGGTTCCCAGCGCCATTATCATGCCGCTGGTGAAGAACCCTGTATAGGTCTTGTCATCCCCTTTCAGGTGCATGAAGAACATGATCACCAGCAGGAACTTGACGACGGACAGGAGTATGAGCCAGAACATGACCGCGTTGCGCGAAAGCCATGCGATCTCGTACTCGACGATTGCGAACTCGATGTAGGTGATTACCGCCAGGATGAGGGCGATGATCACGTAGGTGGCTACTGAGCCGTGATTGTGCCTGTTCATGTCCCCAGTCCCTAGACGAAGTCCACCAGGTAGACGACGGTGAAGATGACGATCCAGACGATGTCCACGAAGTGCCAATACAGACCCGCAACTTCCGTGTACACGGCGTCAAGCGAACTCGTGGGGCGGATGTAGGAGGCGATGACCAGGCCGATGAGCCACAGGACACCGACTGCCACGTGAATGCCGTGGGTGCCGGTTAGCATGTAGAAGCTCGTGCCGAACAGGTTGGTCTTCTGGTACAGGCCCATCTCCATGAAGTGGGAGAACTCGTACACCTGGAAGCCCAGGAAGATCGTGCCGAACACGATCACACCAAGCATCCACAACCTGTACTTGCTCAGGTCGTTCTTGCGTATGGCGTCGAGCGCCAGCACCATCAGGAAAGAGCTCATCAGCAGCACGAAGGTGCTGATGGTGGTCAGGGGGATGTCAAACAGGTCAAGCGGGTAGGGTCCCACGAGGCTGCGGCCCTTGTAGACAAGGTAGCTGCCGATCATGGCGCCGAACATCATGCAGTCCGAGGCCAGGAACACCCACATCATCAGCTTGATGTCGGGGAGGTTGCTGCTGCGGTGCGGCTCGGGATGGCTGCCCGCGTGCGTAACGGTTTCTGCTTGCGCCATCAGTGGCTGCCTCCCTCTACGGAGACTATTTCGCCGGTCTTGCGGCGGACTGTGTAGTGCAGGCCACCGACTCCTTCAAAGGCCCAGGCGAACACGAACAGGATTACCAGGCCCAGGGTGAAGAGCATCACGAACAGGTTCTGGTACAGGATGCCATAGCCGCCAGCGACGATGCTCAGGGCGGTCAGGAACGGGAACCAGGAGCCGGCGGGCATGTGGAACGTTTCGAACTCGCTGCCCTCGTCCTCCGTGGTCTCCTCGGCCACGTGGTGGCCGTGCTCCATCAACTCCGGATGCTTGGTTACCCACAGCGGATCACGGTCGGGGACGGGCGGGGTTACGACAAAGTTGTAGGCCGGAGGCGGCGAGCTGGTGGCCCACTCCAGGGTACGTCCGTCCCAGGGGTCGGCGGGGGCCGGCTTGCCGCGCAGGAGGGTGTTGAACAGGTTGATGAGCAGCAGCACCAGGCCGACACCCATCACGACTGCGCCGATCGAGGATGCCAGGTTCCAGCCGTCAAGACCGATGCCGGCCTCGTACGTCTGGATGCGGCGGGGCATGCCCACCAGGCCCGCGAAGTGCTGCGGGAAGAAGATGAGGTGGAAGCCGGGCACCAGGAACCAGAAGGTCCACTTGCCAAGGGTCTCGGACATCATCTTGCCGCTCATCTTGGGTATCCAGTAGTGCGCGGCACCGATGAAGGTGAGCAGCGCTCCGCCGCCCATCACGTAGTGGAAGTGGGCGACGATGAAGTAGGTGTCGTGCACCTGCTGGTCAAACGGCGAGATGGCGACCATGATGCCGGTGATACCGCCCAGGAGGAACGTCACCAGGAAGGCTATCGCGTACATCAGTGCTGCCGTGAAGCGTATCTGGCCGCCCCACAGGGTGGCGATCCAGTTGAAGATCTTGATGCCTGTGGGCACACCGATGATGAACGACGTTACTGAGAAGACGCTGTTGGCCACGGGCCCGAGGCCGGTGGTGAACATGTGGTGGCTCCACACGGCGAAGCCCATGAAGCCGATGAAGATGCCTGACAGAACCATCACCGGGTAGCCGAACAGCGGCTTGCGGGCGAAGGTCGGAATGATCTCGCTGATCACACCGAAGGCAGGCAGGATGATGATGTAGACCTCC
>CAZBBU010000390.1:0-2034 GCA_964489965.1 uncultured bacterium | reverse complement strand
GGCATGCCCAGCTCGGTCGCGGGGTCGAATTCCTGCAGGTCATCCGCGGTGTACAGCGGATCGACCTCCAGGTCAGACAGCGTCCTGAAAGGATAGTCGCGTTCGGCTCTCCGCTTGGTGGCCGCAGAGTAGTCTTCGGCCAGCCAGCGCTGTTTGCTCTTCATGTGCCGATTATAGCTGCTGGCGCGCAGCGGCCCGGTTCGCCCCTCTGCCCGACCGCTGTGGCAGCCTGCGCGTGATAGTACAGGGTCATGAACCACGCACTCATTCGTTCAGGCTTCCTGGAGATCACAGGTGAGGACCGTATCGACTTCGTGAACGGCCTGGTGACCGGTGACGTACGCAGGCTGCAGCCAGGCAGCGGAACCGGTGCACTGCTGCTGAACCATCGGGGACATGCCCTGGCGCAGCTGACCGTGGTCCGGACTGACGGTCTCCTGCTGCTGGCGGTCGAGGACGGTAAGACTGAAATGCTGCTGGCCGAGTTGCAGGACCACGTGATCTTTGACCAGGTGGAACTGCGGACAGCCACAGGTTCATGGTCACAGGTGACCTTGCAGGCGGCGGACACCTCTGCGCAGCTGGAGGCACTGCGGGCGGACCTTGAGGTGGTCGCCGCGGTGCCTTGCCGCCGCAGTCCCACGGGCGGCGTGGACGTGTTCGTGCAGGGCCAGCCCGAACCGGCACTTGAACGGCTGCAGGCGCTGGGCTCCACCCTGTTGACCGCGGAACAGCTGGACCTGGAGCGCGTGCGCGGTGTGGTGGCGACCGCCGCGATCGACGCGGGACCTGGCGTCTTGCCGCAGGAGGCCGGACTGGAGCACCTGGTGTCCTACACCAAGGGCTGCTACCTGGGCCAGGAGATAATGGCCCGCATCGAAGCGCGCGGCAACCTGCGGCGCGGCCTGAGGCGGCTGCGGCTGGCCGCCGAACCCGTTCCGGGTGAGACCGACATCTTGCATGCCGGGCGCGTCGTCGGCCGGCTGGGCACCGTGGTGAACGACCCGGACGCATCATGGTCCGCCCTGGCGGTACTGCGGATCGACCTTCCGGCGGACGCCGCACTGCAGGTGGCGGGCACCACGGCCCGGCAGGTTGACTAGAGGTCGATCAGTGTGAAATCAAAGCCGTTCACGACCCGGACACCCTCCGGTGTCGTGTATTCGCGCCTGGCGTTGGCCCCGATGAGGTGAACGTGCCCATGGACATGCAGTCTGGGGCGCCAGCGCCGGTTGAAACGCTCGAACGCCGGGATGCCCCGATGGGGAAAATCCTCACCGGCATGTGGACCGGTCGGCGGGGCATGGGTCAAAAGCACGTCGAGCGCCCGGCCGTAGCGCCACCTGTTCCAGAGCAACCGCGGCGTCATGGCCCTGACCATGCGGGCGTACTGCCGCTCCGTGTACTGCTGCGGACCGGGACGGTAACGGGCGCTGCCTTCGAAGCCGACAATTATCAGGCCCGACTGCCACACCACCCGGCAGTGCGCGTTGATGCAGCCGCCGGGGTCGATGCGGGCCACGCCTTCCGGATCCAGTGGATCCGGCACCTGCTCGGTGACGTGGGTGCCCTTGACGAACACGGGCGCCACCTTCAATCGGTCAGCCATGTACTCAAGGGCATGCCCCGCCATGTCACCGGCGCTCAGCACCACGTCGAAAGCCGGCAGGTTATCAGGGAAGTTTGCCGAGTCTATGATCGGCGAGACCTGGTCCGCCACGGCCAGGATCCGCGGCAAGGCTAGCCGGCGTCCCTCACGTGACCGGCATGCCATTCCAGGCCGGACCAGATCAGGTCCATGATGTCACCGTCAAGCACCTCGTCCGGGTCGTGCCTCGTGTACCCCGTACGGTGGTCCTTGACGTACTGCTTGTCAAGCACGTAGGAACGGATCTGCGAGCCCCATTCGATGGCTTTCTGGTCACCCCTGGCCTTGAGCTGCTCTTCGAGGCGCTTGGCCTCTTCACGCTCCCACAGTCGGCTACGGAGCACGGTCATGGCTTTCTCACGGTTCTTTATCTGAGACTTGCCGTC
>CAZBBU010000389.1:0-2034 GCA_964489965.1 uncultured bacterium | reverse complement strand
ATGAACACCCGGTTGCTCCTGGGGGAGATGTGGCGGCGCAGGAACGGGTCGAACAGTGTGATGTCAGCATGGTCACTGCCTGTCAGCTCCGCTGCAGTCTGAGCCACCAGCTCCAGTTGCTGGAGCAGGGCATGTGGCTCATTGAGCAGGCCGGCGAGCTTTATCAGCTGCTCGGGGGCCTGACTTGCAGGTGCGCTTGAAGAAGTATCCGGCATCACTGGTAATGGATTCTAAATTGGATTCCCCGTTGCCCGCGGTGACTACTGTACTGTGGCGTCCGGCGACCGCGCAACTGACAGGTCTTAAGCCTGAGGCCCATGGGCAAAAAAGAAACCCGCCCTGAACTTCTGCTCAGGGCGGGCCGGTACCCGCCTGGTATTGCGAGAGGAACTGGTCCGCTCACACATGAGGCGTCACCAGTTACCCGTGACGGGCACCTCCACTGGTACTGTCATCAATATTTATCAGGACCACCTCCTTTCTGTGGTGCCTGAAGGTTACTACACTTGCAGTGCGCTGTCACCCCCTGTGCGGGTAGACTGGCCAGGAGAGGAAAGTGCATGCTGACACTGGCCGAGAAAATCATCTTCGCCGCCTTCGCCGCTGGCTGCCTGTACCTGGCCTGGCCTCACTGGCGCAACATCGTACTGGCAGTCAGGCGAGGGCAGGACACCGCCTTCCCACGCTTCAGCCACTTGCCCCGCCGGGCTGTGGACTCCCTGCTCAGGACCATGGGCCAGTCAACCGTGTTCAAGGCGCGGCCACTGGTCAGCTTCTTCCACGCGCTCGTCTTCTACGGCTTCGTCTATTACCTGCTGGTGAACGTGATCGATGTGCTGTTCGCCTACGTGCCACCCGCCTGGTACGCCGGGCTCAGCCTGGGCTGGCTCGGCGGCCTCTACCGGCTGGGTGCGGACCTGCTGACTGCCTCGGTGCTGATCGGCGTCGCCTGGTTGCTGGTGCGGCGCTTCATAGCGCGTGACTCACGTCTGGATCAGCGGAACCCGGAGACGCTGCTGCATGAGGACATCAGGTCCGGCAGCATCAGACGTGACAGCCTGATCGTGGGCACCTTCATCCTGCTGCACGTGGGGTTCCGGCTGCTGGGCGAGACCTTCCTCCTGGCCTCGCACGGGCAGTTCGACCCCTGGCAACCGATCAGCAGCAGCCTGGCGCTGCTGGTCGGCTACGGTGATGGCCGCATCCTGGGCTGGCACCTGGGTTTCTGGGTGGCGCTGGGACTCATCCTGCTGTTCCTGATTTACTTTCCGCGCAGCAAGCACCTGCACCTTGTCACCGCACCGGTCAACTTCGCGCTGGAACGGCGTGACGAGGAGGGCACGGCGCTGCCACTGGGTGTGCTCGAACCCATCAACCTGGAGGACGAGTCACTCGAGCAGTACGGTGCAGCGAAGCTCGAGCACCTGCCGTGGCCACAGGTGCTGGACTCTTACGCCTGCATCCAGTGCAACCGTTGCACCGAAGTGTGCCCGGCCAACGTCACCGGCAAGGTGCTGAGCCCGGCGGCAATGGAGATGAACAAGCGTTATGAGCTGAACAACATCGCCGGTGCCTTCGTGCTGGGTGAGGAAAGCCCGCGCGAGCTCACCGAGTTCGCCATCAGCACCGAAGCCATCTGGGCCTGCACCACCTGCGGTGCCTGCATGGAAGTGTGCCCCGTGGGCAACATGCCCATGCTTGACATCGTGGACATCCGCCGTGACCAGGTGATGATGAAGGGCGAGTTCCCGGCGGAACTGCAGACCGCTTTCCGCGGCATGGAACGCGCCGGCAACCCCTGGGGGCTCGGTCAGGACAAGCGCATGGACTGGGCCGAGGGCCTGGAAGTGCCGCTGGTCGAGGACAACCCCGACTTCGAGGTGCTGTTCTTCGTGGGTTGCGCCGGATCGTACGACCCGTCCGCGCAGCAGACCACCCGCGCCATGATCCGGATCCTGGAGCAGGCACGGGTGAACTACGCCGTGCTGGGCAAGGGTGAGCGCTGCACCGGCGATCCCGCCCGCCGTGCCGGCA